>CAZUYQ010000050.1:16455-32083 GCA_964624705.1 uncultured Polynucleobacter sp. | reverse complement strand
ATCTTAAGCTCTTGCAGCACTTCGCCATAGGAACCTCGGTCTTTCCAAGACTCCGGGTTACGCTTTAAATCCATCGCTGCTGAGCCAATCATGCTTACATCAACGTAGCCATGTTTTGAAATACGTTGAGCAAGGGAAGGCATCGTTGGGCCGCGAAAATCGGTCGGAACCTCTTCAAGTGGCAACCTAAACCCTCCATGCCAATAGAGTTTAATGCCATACTTCGAGCACAAATCCTCAAGAATCTCACCTGTAGGCGCTGTCTTGAATGAAGGGTCGGCTACCAAGAACTCTGCATCATTACTCAGTCGAACAGGGCCATGAACCTGAGCTTCGATGTAATGATTTAAATTGCGAGCTGGAACCCGACTGCGTGGGTCCAGGAACGGTGCGTCGAGGTGTTGCAGTAAATGATTCACAAGCTTTGTTGGAGTTAAATTATGCTCACCAATTGCAAAATCGCGAAGAAATGCTTCGCTAAATAAAGCTGCGACGATATCGTCAAATTCTTCATAGGTACCTTTTTCTTGCGGGTCTTGATGCGAGTCGAGATATGTAAACGTACATCTCTTGGTTACTTCAGGTTTTAAAAGGAAATAGCAGGAACCAAAACGCGGTGCTGGGCCATCAGGATGAAGCATCAGGTCTAGCGCACCATATTTCGGGCGATGTCCGTTCGTCGAGCGCTCTAAGTTATAAGCACCGCCAAAAATCTTATGCTCCCACTTATCTCTTTCTCCGCCCGGAAAAGCCGAGACACTCCCGTTGGACAGCAATGTTTCAAATTGGCTTTTATAAATGCCGCTATCAAGTAGTGACTCAGCAACGGTTTTGAAGTTTGGGTCTGGACGGTCTGGATGAAAATGCAAGGCCACTCTCGCATTTGCTTTTATCTTTGCCACAACTTCGTCAAGAAGTTGCACGGGAATATTACACATCCGACAAATATGCTTCGTCGTGTTGACAGCTTCAATTTTACGACCGCGAGCATAGGATGTTATGTGTGCTATTGCCGATTGCTGAGAGTTATGTAATTCCATGACCGACCCCACGAGCGCCTTTTAAATGAAAAGTCTTCAGTCGATTCGCGTCACAGCTTCTGCTGTGAGCGATACCATTCTTCCCAAGCAGCGTAGTCACGTTCGCCGTATTCTTTCCCAGATAGCGCCCGAAAAATCATGTAAGCGAAATCATGATTATTAGGCTGTTCAAGACGAAGCATTTGCAAAAGAATTGGGACCGCATCTTTCATGATTACTTGGCGATATTTTTCTAACTGAAGTTTGTCATTAACGACACCAAAAATTACAGCGGATGCCTTGTTACGGTCGGTTGTCTCCGGGAAATCCAACATAGGTACAATTCTATCGACCGGAATTGCAATATCGCGGTGGAATTGCGAAATATTAGAAAAAACCCGCGTCACATTATTGCGAACATCCTTATTGGTGTCATAAAGCCGCTTTGACAGAACTTTAACAAGCTCGTTTCCGTCTTTCATGTATGCCAGTAAGAAAGCCGAAGTGGCGCGGGCTTCGTCTCGCTCATCACCAAGAAAGATGCGAACTAAATCGTCTTTATGCTTAGCGACACGTGAAACAAAAACATCTTTAAAGGGGGCCAACCTAGGATGGTCATGACCGAAAATACAGTGGAACGCTGGACACTCAACGCGCATTCCAGAGATTTCTCCGCTCTGCATTAACTGAAAACCTATTTTTTGATACTCATCCCATGCCTTAAGTAATCCGTCTGGGTCCACGTACTGCCCATGAGGTCGCGTTAAAAAGCTCATGCGCCTCTGAGCATCAGCTTGCTCAACAACATCAATGGTCGCATAGGCTTGTCGTCCAGGAATATTATGTAAGTTAAAATATTTTGTGACGGTCAATTGCGCAAAAACTAGATTGTATTGCTTCACCAACTCGTTGGATAACGCTTGTTGGTCTTTTTGAAATGCAACATTATCTCCGCGGATTGAATCATCGAGGCATTTTTGAAGCAGTGCTCCGTGCGTCTGTTTCACCATCTCTAAAGTGATTCTTTTGGAACCATATAGGTCAACTCCATCAAGGGTCACCGCTGGAGGATTTTCAGCAGATTTAGCATCGGCTTCCGGTACGCTGCGTGCTTCTTCAGTGACACAGGAGGTTATCAGAATAAACAGACAGCACATAACAAGTGCGGCAAAATCTCTGCGAATAATTAATTTACTAACCATACGCCTCTTATAGTTTCGATTTTCTCTTCTTGTCTGGTAACCCTTGCACTTGCTTGGGTATTTCAAGCATTGGCTTGCGAGCAGTAACCATCTAACGATTTACATCGCCAATCCGAATCTTTTTAGCGCTAATTACACCACCGTCTTTACCAACAGCTCTGCTGACGCGCAGCGAGATGAGTTGGCACAAAATTTGTTTGCCCCAAATTTTGCCCCAAAACTGATTTTGGAGAGGATAACTTATTGATTTTAATGCGAAAAAGAATGGCGTCCCTGGCTAGAGGACTTTCAAACTGATATTCTATCCCTAATTCCATAACCAACCCACTGTGATCACAGGACTTATCCAGGCTATGGAGAACAGTTCTTTCATGTTCTCCAAGTATCTGGAGAACATTTTTGTTCTCCAATAGCGTAGCAGAGTCGTCGCCCGGATTTCTATAACTAATTTAGCTCTTAAAGTCCGTAGCATCGCTTATAGCGTGTTTTTATACCAAAGTGGTCTGTGGGGTCTAGCTCCCCATAGGGGAACGTTATTTGCTAGAACAACTAATTAGCACTTCGACTCCGCTTTGGCCGGAAACCCCTATACCCCAGACTTTGGCTGACGCATCCCAGCTCATAGCAAACTTAACCGAATCACCTTTCTTAAGCGACGTGCATACTGACGCTCTCAATTCTTTAACAATATTAGCCACTTCTAGAACTGAAGTTTGACCAACTGTCTTTTTACTCGTTACCGCCACCTTATTCGTTTCCCCTTTTCCGGAAACTGCTGCTGCTACTGTGACGGGCTCCTTCTCCATGACCGATTGAAAGCTCTGACGCTCTGCTGGTATCGATAGATCATACTCCCTTGTCGATTCACCGATCAGCGGAATACTAAGACCTTCTGCGCTTGCGGCTGACGAACCCACCAACAGGATAGAGGGCAATAGCCTAGTCATACATTTTACCATCTTGAATCGTCCAAATATATTTTTGACTTTGACGTCCATTTTACTACAATTTGAGCATTCTACAACCGTTCAAGCTCAATGAGGATCGGAATGATCAACGACGAAGTCTATATTTCTATTAGCACTGACGATCGCGCCCAACACCGCTACTAGATCTTTAACGAACTCGAACACACTGTAAACCCATCTGATCAAACCGCAAAATCGACACGACTGCTAATGTCGATCTTGGGACTTATACCAGGGACTCATGGCTTAGTTAGCCTAGGCGCAAGCTACTGGGGAGAATCCGAGCAAGACAAGATCAATAAAGTCTTTCTTGAGTGGCTCAAATTGCAGAAGGCCGAAGCAGCCGAGATTTTCCAAACAGTAACAGAACTCATGCATCGCTTGAACCTGGACGATGATAAAACTCGTGAACGTGTTGAGAGCCCAGTGTATTTGGCCTTACTAAGAAAGGCGTTTCGAAACTGGTCTGCCGCCGAGAGTGAAACTAAGAGAGAGGCCATTCGAAATCTTTTAGCCAATGCCGCCAAGGCCAGCATCTGTCAAGATAAAGTCTTGGTCCTATTCTTAGGCTGGATTGAGAAATTCGACGAGATGCATTTTAGTGTCATCAAGGCTGTATATTCGAACCCAGGCTCTTCGCGAGCTGACATATGGGAGATCATTGGCGAAGACCAATCTGTTCGCGAAGACTCAGCTGAAGCAGACTTATTCAAATTATTAATTTCAGACTTAAGTGCGGGAAGGATTATTCGCCAAGAAAGACATGTCACCCATAATGGGCAATTTTTGAAGGATCGAGCTACCAGCAAGACTAAAAGAAGCTCAACTATGATATCGGCTTTTGAGGATGGTAAACCCTATCAACTGACTGAACTTGGTAAACAGTTCGTCCACTATTGCCTCAACGACATTGTTCCAAAGATTGGCTTCAATAATCCGCCTCAACAAGAATCGGCTGAAACTCAAAACGATGCTCCAATCGACGGAGCAGCAGCGGATTTCTCATTTTATAACGAACACAACTGAGTTGCCGTTTTCCTTTCGGCACTTTTTCTTTCTAAATAATACCTGCTCCCGTCGGAGTTAGTACGCTTTTAAGCCGTTTATTCTTAGATACCGCATTCGAAAGCATTTCTTCGTCCCACTGCTTCCCGTAGCGAGGCTTTATTTTAAGAGCGTTGAGTGATTTGCAAATCTGCTTCTGAGGCACCGCTGCCTTTAAGTCGCCCTGAACTTTATCGAGAACCCATTGTTCGGAATCACTGGGTACTAATCTGCCACTACGTTCCGTCCAGCCAAATGGGATCGCGCTTGGATCAAACCTCACTCCTTTCGGACCAAAGTGAATACCCAGCTTTCTAAGATTCTGCTGCACCCACTTTTCGGAACGCTCTAGGGATTTTGCAACTTCATGGAGCGAAAGATTGTCGTTGTAAAGTTGCAAGACCCTCTCTGGCCTAATCTGCTTCTTCCCCCAACCATCGGGCATTAGAATCACAGACTGCAATTGTATCTTACCATCCTCGATCGAAGCGAATAGTTCACCATCATCGCGGTACTGGCGTTTGTTAAATTCTTCTGGTGTTAATCCACTGCTTTTGAACTCTGATAACGAAGCTGCGGCGCTCATTGACAAGAGTTCCGTAAATGCTTCAATCGCTTTTCTGGTGTCTTCGTAAGATGGACGTGATTCATCGGTAGAATCTTTATCTTTGTTAATGGCACCCTCAATTCATTTACAACAAACTTTTCGGTCACTGAAACTTTTAGAATCCACACGCAGCACTGCGTCTTTTTTACTATATGCGTCTAAGTCTGATATACACGCGCAAGGTGGGATTCACAAATGAATATATTCCTGGTTTTTCATTCTCTTTGCGCAGAAAAGGACCATACTTTTCATCAACAAGTCTCGGCATCAACTGATCGATGTGCTCTACGTCGAGTCCCTTCGCATCATCTCTGACTTTTGAAAGAGAAACAGGGCCAGGAGTACCAACAGGATCTCCCTCTACCGAGTCCTGTTCCGCAAGCAAATGTAAAAGAATCTGCCGCCCGTCCGAATTTCCGATAGCACGTTGATACTGTGTTTCTAGAGTTGGGAAAGCCTCTCCAGAACGAACGGTCGCTAAGACAAGGTTCAGGATATCTCTAGTTATCATATTAGTTTGTTGTTGATTAGCTAAACGAACACATTCCTTTCCAAAGAGCTGGACCAAATAGGGGAAGCCTTGGCATAATTTCGCAATTTCATTTTTTACAGAATCATCAAATGAAATCTGACCTTCAAATAATTCCTCCGCTTTTGTTATAATTTCTCTCGATTCCACGACAGGCATCGGTAGGATATGGATTGCACCTTCCTCTAGAAGGCGCTCTACAGAACCATGGTCAATTACCAAGTCTGATAAATCGCTTCCAATACCTGAAATCGCAAACTTTACTTCGTTACTACTCAGCGATTTAATAATTGATCCGATTCCGTCCTTATTCTTAATCATGTCAAATTCGTCTAACAAGATTAACAGTCCATCTCGCTTCATTTTTTTAACCTGGTGTTCTACAACTGCATTGACGTAGTTTCGGAATGTTTGAACTACATCACCCGGAATTGTCTTGGCATATTTTGAAGTCTCGACACCTTTTACGCCCCATTTTACGACCTTTAAATCCGTTCCAATATCGGCTTCTTTTGAACGAGAAAATTCGACAATTTCTTTTCCATCATTCGGAATAAGGCGCAATAAACCATCTTGGGGTTCTTGATCGTTACAGAGTCTCTTAAGTAAATCTGTTCCATCTTGGATCAACTTGTCACACGTGTAAAACACCGTGATATAATTTCTCTGCTTTGCGGGCATTTGAGTGGCAATAAGGGATTTCTTTGCGAGCGTATAATCACCAATTGCCATTGCTTGGATTTGTCTCAAAATAGAGGATTTTCCCACTCCACGACTTCCATGAACTGCGATTAGTCCCAAGGGAGTATTTAGACCAGTAACGCAATCACGGACGATATCCGCACGGCCGACAAATCTCTCAGCATCCGTAATTACTCCAGAGGTAAAACCAATTTCAGGATCAATCATTGCCCAACCTACCTAATTTCAGGATTTTGACTTATCTATTGGCTAAATATATCACAAATAAACTTGTTCATGCAGATTCAAGCGGGATCATAAAGAAGAATTTATTTCTCCAAATATCAGTAAAGAAATCACTTTTACCGATGACATAAAAATTCTTTATGGTTGGTAAAATAGTAAGAAACCACTATTTTGAGGACTCCAATTACATGAACACCCGCCAAACACCCGGCACCTACGTTCCTGCGCAGTTCTTCGATTTGTATCCGGTGATGAGTAGTTCATCCAAGAATTTGTTTCTTGGGATGAGCGCACTTTCGTGGGGTAAGAATGGTAAACCCGAACTAAGAATTTCAATCCAAGACCTAAGCAAGTTTTGCAGTCTTTCACATGTCACCACTGCAAAATCACGAGATGTACTGCTGCGACATCAGCTCATTTGCGTTTTGGACAGAGCGCGGCGGGAGTTACCGACATTATATTCAATATCCGGAAGCGTCGCCGTCTACACTTGCAATTATCATAGCGCTATAGACCAACGTCCAATCACTAACCAACTTGAACCGTTTCGCACGTTGCTCTTTGAAGCCTGGCTTGATCACGTGGACGTGCAGTTAGTAGCAAAGTTCCCGTGTCGTTCGCCGGGGACCGTCAGGAGTTGTCCTGGTGCATATAAAGGCTATTTCACCGAGAACGTCTTTCCCCACATTGCCGCGGGGTGTACCCATGACTCGCTCCATCTCGTCGCGAACACATCGCCGCAACTGCCGTTTGAACTTCAGGAGCTTATAAGAAAGTCTCCATTACCGTTTCAGCCCTAAAAATTTGTTACTTTCATTCACGTTAGATCGCGTCACTTCGCAGTGACTTGAGCCGATTTCTCTTTTTAACATGGCACTCCGCTCGTGTTCTGAGACTTAGTAGGGACAACAGAGCAAAGTCGCCAAGTAGCGGTACTTTTGGTACCCAGTTTCCTCCCATTTCCGGGAAACGCGCTATTTTAAGTTATAACCAATTGACATTATTAAATAATAACGGGTTGATATGAGTAGATTTACCGATGGCGATATTATAATATAATATTCAATGATTTTAGGCTATTACGAGCAAAGGAAGGTGATCATTTGGGCTGGGACAGACGACCTCAGGACTCTATTTTACTAGTCGCCCGCGAAGGTGATGGATTCAACGAACTTGGTGGCAACATCCGAACTATCACGGAATTTGCGGATCAACTAGGTGCTCGGATGGTCTTACATTCACTAGCGACGATTGACCGTTGCAGTCACAAGCTTAAGTGGAAGGACGTTTTCGGTACCTCCACTGGTGTCGCAGCAGTGATCTTTGAAAGTGAAAATTGGACTGATGAAAGCGACCAGGAGATCGAACTTTGGCAGCGGTCAAAACAGACTCCTACCGTTTTCCGGAGACGTGTGTCCCGCTGTTCGGATTCTCAAAGTCTTATGAAAACACTTATGGCTGAATTTCCACGTCGAGTTGTGCTTGGTAACAAGTTGCTCGTCATTTGCGGCGAGACTGCGATTGTTCGCGTTCGTAACGACGGCAAGAAAACGATCGTTGATGATTTCGGATTTCTAAAGTGGCTAGATGGATCACAAGTGCAAGTCTTTCTCAATCCTCTCCATGATTTCATGGCTCGTTGGAACTGTCGTGAGAAGCGGCGGATATTTTCTAAGTCACCCGCGGGTAAACGCCGCTTCACGGTGAGCATTTGGAATCGCAATCTGCAACGAAAGATCGCTGGACCGAAATACCCGTGGTCCGTTGACTACGGTGGCAAAGATGTTACGAACCTTGTTCAAAACATCGACGGCTCTCACATTCGGGCCGATCTAAGAATCGGGCTACTTGAGATTCCTTGCTAGCTATTTCGTGAGGCTATCAACCCAATCGACAAACCCGGTCTTTTGACCGAGCCCTCGCCACAACCAGAAAACTTGTCCAAGAGTGACATCGGCATCGATTTCTATTTTCTCAATCTCCCTTAGTGACAACCCACTCCGCGCTGCGAGCTGCTGCTGCGTGAGTTTTTGTTCCAATCTCAGTTGCTTCACTCGTTGGCCGATCTTCTTCGTATCCATTTCTTCCTCCGAATATTATTCAGAGGAAAATTAGGTCTATTCTGTGGTCTTTATCGACCAATGTTATGTTAGTAATGGAGGATCCAAAATGCATAAACTTCATCAAATCAAAACAATGATCACTACGTCATCGGCGTCAACTATCATCCAAGCTGGATTACCACAATCATTTAAGACAGGCACGCGCTGCAAGTTGATAACACCAGATGGAGCAACCACGGCAATTGTTATTGCCGGTCTCTATGGGGACGAGATCATTGTCCAGTCGGAACAAAACAAAAAGCCTAGCATCGTGTTAAAAAGACTAAATTTGCTGAATCTAATCGAGAGGCTGATCCTCAGCGGCAAATTGTCTACCTTTTGGTAGTTCGCATTTATTCGTTGTAAAGCCCCCGCACCGGAACCTGTAAGTTTCAGTACGCCCAAATCGGGCTGCTGTGGGTACCAGATATCAAGGGGTTAAGGAGTCAAGAAATTTGGGACATTTGGTACACCCAGCTTGGTGGTTAATTTTTCATTTCATAGCTGTCAGTGACCGTTGCACTGATCCCATCGATACTCCGAGCGTTTGACAAATCTGTCGGTAGGACATGCCTTCTTTGTGTAGCTTTTGAATTTGGCCTTCTTTGCGAGTTTGCGGTCTACCGAACTTCACACCTTTAGCTTTTGCGTGTGCAACGCCAGCTCGAACTCGTTCTGTGATTAGATCTCTCTCAAACTCGGCCACGGATGCAAGTACGGACGCCATGAGTTTTCCAGCACTTGTCGTGAGGTCAATCTGGTCGCGGACAGAGACGAATTCCACTCCCAGTTCTTGAAACTCATCAAGTGTTTGCAGCATGCCGCGGGTAGATCGATACATCCGGTCGAGCTTTAAACAAAGAACAATATCGATCTTTCTTTTTCGAGCATCGCTCATGAGAGCTTGAAACTGTGGACGATCACCGGAGGCACCCGAACGATTTTCTTCATAGACTTTGTAGATCTGCCACCCACGTTGGTTGGCATAACGAACAAGTTCTTCTCGTTGAGCAGTGGTGTTTTGTTCAGCGGTGCTACAGCGTGCATAGATCGCAACATTAATCATTTTCATAGTTCTATCCCCTGAGAGAGAATAGGACAACGCACCGAAATCGTCGTCATTATTCAATGCTACTGGATACTAAACCCCTTTGACATCGAATCAGGAAGATTATCGGACCATTCTCGTACAAGACCCCATCCTCTGCAGAAGTACTTTTTTGTTTTGAACTTACCACCAACAGCGATGATACATGGGGCTAATGTTGTTGATGCTGATTTAAGGCTACCATCCACGGCTTCCACTTTATATTTTCCTTCGATCATATCACCGACTTTAACCGGAAGTTGGGCTACCGGCTCTTGCAGATCAGTTTTCTGAACCGCTCCAAGATTAGCAATCTTGGTGATTTTTCCATTCTTGATCTCAAAGACTTCTGTCACTGAAGGCATGGAACCCGCACCCGAGTATTCGGCAATCCGGTTAAACTGATTCGTTTTCTTATCAAATTGAAAACGAAACGTTTGACTAATGCCCCCCTTCTCATGCTTAAGAATAACAGTCTTTGCTTCACCAGGATAAAAGTAATCTAACATTGCAGGCTCGCCAGCAAATAGTGGCGTCGACAACATTACGAAGGCTGAAGCAATTGCAATCATAGGTTTCATCGGCGACTCTCCTATTGCTTGGTTAAAGTGTACGTGGTGTCGCTTACGGCTGAACCGCCGCTGTAGTTCGTTGCACTCAGCTTGACGCTTGTTACTGGCGACGTTGCTTTAATCGTCAACACTACCGGATCTGCGAGCCGGCAAGAACCAGACTGTTCTGATGTTGTTGATGCAAAGCTGATACTGCAACTTGCAGGATACTGCCCGCTTACAATCACCGACACCCAAATTGTTACAGAACCATCGGAGTATGTCGTCGAGATTACTTTCGTGAGTCGAACATCTAATGCATTGGCGCCGCTAAGATCAGTCTGAGCGGACGTCGCGCCGGAGACGTCGTACTTATAGACAGATGAGACACTTAGGTTTGCGCCAGCGGCACCATTCGATCCATCCTTGCCAGCAGCGCCGGTTGCACCAGTGGCCCCGTCGGAGCCATCGGAGCCCTTCGGAAACAGACCGCAAGCCGATACAGTAAAAATCCACACAATAGCAAGACCTCTCATCATTTAACGATCCCCCTAAGTTACTGCTCTATCTTTTTTATTCTTCTGCGTATTCGGCAACGCAACTTCTTTTTCGATCGTCACCCGGTAGATGCCACTGGACACCGAGAAGAACTGCCGCTCCATTTCGCCTATGATTTCTCGCGCTGCAATCGTCTCTGGATGCTCACCCGTCAGCAAATAGTCAACAGACACTCCGAAGTGCTTTGACAATCGGACCAACACATCACCGCGGGGCTGTTGCTCAGTGGTGAGCCAAGTCGAAAGCGATGATGGTGGCACCTTGATTGCTTTAGCTAATTCTTTAGCGCTCAGGCGATTCTGATGCATGAGACTCTTAATGTTTTCGCCAATGATGCTCATTGAATGATTTTATTTCGTAATCCCGGTCCATAAAACAAGAATCGCGTTATCGTTCTTTAATCGGATAACTGAATTCAGATCGAATTTATGAATTGCCGTCGATCGCTAAAGCTTCCAAATTTTGTAGTTTTCAAAATGGATCCTCCGGTTTAAACCTGTCCCAGTTCACCCCAGAATCCTGATTGTAGTGGCTGCGTTTCCTTATAAACACTCCATCGGCTTCACCGCGATTGATAGCAAGCGGATTCGCAAATCCAGCATGTCTATTCACCCGCCCGGATTTAGCAAGGGTATCGGCCAGTTGATTGGAGTGCTTTGGGTGATAGCAGTCAGCTAGATTGCGCACTCTATCTTGCGCCAGTTCGCCTGTTAACTGGAAGGGGGCATTTAAATTCTCGAAGAGAAAATCGAACCAGTGTTTGTAGAGCATGTCCAAAATAGTTCGGAGTTCGGACTCCTTCTTAAAACTGCTCTCGCCTCCGAGTTCTTTAATGATTGCTCGAACGTCTTTACCCTCCGTCAAACGGGCGTTCTTCTTAATTCGCCATTCAAAGCGATGTAGCCAATATTTTAGAGGTATTGCTGCTTCAGAATCAGATGGGCTAGCAGAGGCTATCGGAATCTGCGGTCGTTCCTTGCATGCCACGTACATCTCGGTTTTGTCAGCCATCTCTCCGTAATAACATGGCACCCCAAAAATAAGATTATGACCGAATAAACGTTTAACCCTAAATTCATGGTACTTAAGAACCGGTTGGGGAAGTATTCGACTCTGGTTTGCGCTCAACACCCAAACACCTGTTCTCGGTGAACATACCGCTCGTGAGAGCGGAAGAGCCATTTCCTGATGTGATACGTAATCAATTCCAGAGCGATACATAATGTCCTAGTTAATTTCAATCGCACCAATCAGGTAACGATTGCTAACGACTTCCACATCTGGAAGAGCTTTCGACAGAGCCTTTTGAAGAACCTTTCTCTTACTGTTCAAAAGCTTAAACAGCTCCGCTGGAGCTTCTAACTTTATTACTTTTGCGAGGTTTGGACCAATTACGTTATCAAGACGTGCTTTAATCGGAACGAAATTGCTTTCGTTTCCATTTGTAAGATTGGTACTCTTACATTTCTTGAGACCAATAGAGTAGTTCTTTTCGATGTAATCTCTTACCAGGCGATTGCCACTGATATTGTTTATAAAAGCAATAACTCGAAAGCATACCGTCTTCCTTGCGGCTCGCAAGGAAGACTTGCTCTCGTCGGTATCCATTTTGTAGATTTGATAGAACGAAGTGATCTTAGCAATTTGATCACTAGCGATTTCTTTGATTTTAAGTTCATCTTCACTAGTGATTACTGTTTCATTTGTATCGAAGATAAATTCAATCCCCCACGAGCCACCATCGAAACATACTTCCTCACGGTGCTTCATAAGGACAATTTGCAAATCAATATCATCCATAAATTTTCCTTTCTTCCGAAGAGAAACCAGAGTTAAAAATGACTCGAAATTAACTCTGGTTTCCGATCAATTAAAAACTTGAATATTTGGCCAGATTTTTCCTAATTAGATATAGCGTATGAGCTACTCTATAGACGCCAGCGCCGCCTCGATTTTAGCCTTTGCTTTTTTCAAAATGTCTGTCAAGCGACTCCGAATCTCCGGTTCAGATGCAGCTACTAAATCGAGATCAAGATTCTTAATCGCCGATCCGAACGCTCTGACTTGAGTAATAAAGAACTCAATATCCTTATTGTCTGGATTGTCTCCGAGATCGCTCGGATCACCACCACCATCTTGATCCTCCTCGTCGCTATTTTCATGGCGATTGCTGTCGCCAAGATTAACAACCCCGTCGGAGTTGCCATTGCCGTTGAGTTGAGACGAACTCTTCTTTTCTTTGTTTTTCTTTGCTTGACTTATCGCGACGGATTTTCGAACTTTACCTGATCGGATACGTTCTTGTTCTTCAGATGCCAGGTCCTGAAGGTCTAGGGAGTAGTAGACGGAGTTTCTATGACGACCTGTCAGCTTAGAAATATAGTCGACAAAAGACCTAGCACGCTCTTTGACTTTTTCAGTGTCTTTTTTCTTCTTCGCCTTGCCGCGCTGCGTTTCGGGGTACTTTTTTTCATATTCATTTTTCATCGCTACGAGCAAATCGCTCTCGTCCATCGGGTTCATGTCTCCGCGAATAGCGTTTTCCGAGAAAGTTAATTCGAGACTGGTTAGCACGTCCGCTGGCTCGACTATCTTGGCTGGAATAAGATTCCATTTTTTGTAAGCATTCGTATCGATATTTGCTTTGGTTCCGGAGTACTTGCCACCTTCAATCGCTTGCTTATTATTTTCCTCGAAGGCCATGAGCCTCGTCTGGCCGCTAACAATCTTGAAGGTGTCATTATCAATCTTGCAAACTTCGATCTCGTTTCTTAACCCAAATTTTGAGATATTCTCGCGCATTGCCAGAAACTCAGCAGGGTTTTTAGGTGCTTTTCGCCATCCTCCTTCAGCAATAATCGATGCAATCTCCAGTTCAATAATTCTTCCAACGCTAGCACCTTTAGAACCTTTCATAACTTTACCTCCGGTAAAGAATTAGCTGCTACGACCCTCACCACGAGGGGGTCACATTGCATCGGCATTTACCGGATTCAATTTCATGATATTTCAGTTAGGTACTAGTTTCGACAAGAACCTAAAAATACTGGGCTTTTGAGGCGCGCGAATTATTTGGAAGTGGTTAGACAGGTTTGCAGAATCGCTTCTGCTTTCTTAATGTTCGATAGCCCCACTAGCGATCGAATATTGACGACGGCTTTGAAACGTTGGAACATCATGTCGATGCTATTGTATGTTCCGGCAGCCAGTCGTTTTTTGATCTCAAGGTAAGAAATATCTTCACCATACTTAGCATACAGGTACGCTAACGCCAGAATCTCCCAACCTGAAAACGCTCGCACTTTTTCTAGGTATGTACCAGCAGTCGGTGAAATTACCAAACCATCGCACCGCCAACACTGACGGCCCTTCATATGCGCTGAGAGATGTTTCGCACCGCATCCGGGGCAGGCGGGTTTTCCTAGCGGCGGATACCTGTATTTAAAAAGAAAATCATGGTCTGCACGATTGCCTTTTGGTTTTGGGATAGCCGCTTCTAAAGATCTCAACGCAGCAGAAATAGCGTACTCATCCGGCCAATCAGATCTTGTTTTTTTCTTTTTCATTGTCTGTTCCTAACCCAAATTCTTAAACTAGTACCTAACTGAAATATAGGAAAATTGAAACCGGTAAAGAGGCTGGACTATGAGTAGTCCACGCCCCGAAGGCTTTAAAACTTGCGCCCACTGTCACCGCTCCAAGCGAGCTGTTGGCAACTTCTATACGATCAAAAGGAAGCGCGCAGGTGGACGAGTCGATGAGAGCTTCGAACCGAATTGCATCGACTGCAAGAAACTTAAACGGAAAGCAAAACCTAAAACTGAAAAGACCGCGGCACCTGGACTACGTTTAACCGCAGCAGCAGAACAAACAATCTCGCCTCGATCGCCATCACCAGAGATTAGCGGCCATCATTCTACAGTTCACGGGGACCGAATCAGTGAATTCATTGTCACCAACTTTCTTGCTTTGGCTTCACTCCGTAACAAAATCATTCAAACAAAAACCGATCGACAACAGTGGCATGTTCGCAAATTTGAAGAGCAAGACTGAATTCGTGGATTGCCAACACTAAACCTTTTATAAAAATAGGTAGGAGAATTTATGCGCTTTGATGGAGTTGGGAAAAACAGTTTCGCGATTGGCATCATTCGCCGTAGCTCACATCGCCAGAAGGATAATCTTTCAGAAGGTGTTCAAGATGAGGCAATCCGTAAGCACTGCAAGCTTCATGGTCTTGAACTTGTCAGGATCGAAAGCATTATCGAGTCGGCCAAGGACTCTGATAATCGCAAGAAGTTCGAGGCTATCAGAACCACCGCTATGCGCGAAGGTATCTGCCACCATATTTACTACATGGGTGATCGTGAAACCCGAAACCTCACTGACAACGAGAAGAATGAAAAGGACGTCCGTCGCGGCAACATTGTCCTTCACTATGCACGCGATAATCGAATTCTTCACAAGGATAGTCCAGAGTCAGAGTTCTTTGTTCGTGACATCAACGCTGCTGCAGCCAAGCAATTTAGTCGGAACCTTAGTGCTAAGACGCTGGACGTCATGCAGGCTAAAGCTGAGAGCGGCTGGTTCCCAGGCAACCGTCCACCGCTTGGATACATTCATCAGAAACTGAAGACCGGAGACGGTCGCGAGCTGAAACGCGGGACCACGATCGTTCCTGATCCCAATGGCAAGGCGGTCGCTCAGATCATCCGCGAGTTTGAGTTGAGGGGAGTGGAAGGGTTTTCGTATTCGGCGATCCGCGACCAGATCGTTAAGGAGGGCTTTATTGCACCAAGCAAAGTGTCCCAGTACCGCGCTAACACCGTCGAAAAGCATCTTAAGAATCGCTTCTATTATGGCTATTTCAACTGGGGCAAGGACGAAAACGGAAACGAGAAGGAATATAAAGGTAAACATCAACTCTTTGTGCCGGGACACATGTTAAAAGCTGTTGCAGATTCCTTCGGCAAGAATGGCATCCGAACCAACTACGCTGACAAGCAGGCGACTTCGGCATTTGGCGTGGTGAAC
>CAZUYQ010000050.1:0-16445 GCA_964624705.1 uncultured Polynucleobacter sp. | reverse complement strand
TCATCTATGATCCTGCGAAAGGGACTTCTCGAACTCATCACTACTATCACTGCACCAATGGTAAAAAGATTCATGCCACCATGAAGGGTATGAACGTTCGGGAAGAACATCTTTGGGACCAGTTCTCGGCGCTCGTTGACAGCATCAGCATCACCGCGGACTTTGCGGCTGAGTTGATGGCGGCAATGAACCGATCGCACCAACGAACTCGCGCTGACAAGAAGGCGGAGATTACGCAGCTCGAAGCTGCTCTTAAGGAGTTGGAAAATAAGGAGGATGAACTTTATCAGGATTTTAAAAAAGGATTGATTCCAGATAAGCAATTTCAAAGACAAACTAAACGCTTACAGGATGATCGCACTTACTACAATGAACTGCTGGAAGAAGCGAACAAGTTGCTGAAGGGGATTTACATGGAGACTGTTGAATCAACTCTCGAACTTGCTACTCAGGCGAAATCATTGTGGAACATGATGCCTGTTCAAGAACGCCGCGAGTTTCTAGATAAGCTACTCTCGAACCCGACTTTAGAAGGGCTAACCATTAGATATGAATTGAAAAAACCGTGGGTGAGTTTAGTGAAAATGACCGAAAAAACGGAATGGCGTCCCCAAGGGGATTCGAACCCCTGTATCCACCGTGAAAGGGTGGTGTCCTGGGCCTCTAGACGATGGGGACAGGACGAACAGTATCTCAAAGTTTGACGCTGAAGGGCGGGGGAAAAGTGAGCCCGGATGGATTCGAACCATCGACCCGTACATTAAAAGTGTACTGCTCTACCAACTGAGCTACGAGCCCTAATCACAATTCCAATAACTTCGAGGGGTCATTATGTACAAAAATCAGCAACACTATGTCAATCTCAATCGCCCAGATGAGCAAAGTTTTTTTCGGAGCCCAGGAATCGCTGGCACTTACGGCAAATGAAATTGTCCAAATGCTCGAATCAATTGCAAAATACCTATGGCTGTCCTAGACTCCACCCACGCAATTACGCTAGCACCTAGGAGTTCCCCGTATGACAGTCATTAAACGTGATCGCAAGGACAGCGCTGCGGATCTCGTGGCCGCCATCGATAAGCTAAATCCACTCCTAGCTGAGCAGAGTGAGCACGATGCTGTTTTAGATCTTAAGAAAATTTCTGCCGAACTAAAGAGAAGCCAAGTTGGTACTGAAACATTCAAGAGTGCAATCGATCAGCTTATCGATGCATTCGAAGGCGATCACGAATTGATCGCGTACACGCATCAGCGCAAGGATTCTAGCGAATGGACACCTGCAGAAGAACTCGCCATTGCGAGCTGCCGTGTGTTGAATCTTGCACGACGCATGAAAGCCTAATCGTTACGACTGATGTCACACAATTCAGTGTGACGGTCGTTTGTTTTTTTTGATCTCTCAAATTTTCTAAACTGAGAAGAGGCTTTTTCCATCTATGGACAACACTGAAAAACCGCAAGACAACCAACCTCAGCAACCCAATGCCAAGCAACAAATCGAGCTTGCACGCGGTAAGAACGTTCCCATCGACTATTTTCTTTATTCTTGTCTCGAGCACGAACGGACCCAACGCGCTCAGTATGGCGACGACATGCCCACAGCTGGCCGCTGGCCCTTGATGGTCGGTGCAACGAAGGACCATGCTCCGCCAGAATTTGCCTCATTGGAACTCAAGGCATTGATGACGAGAATGTGCCTCTGGTACGCGGCGCAGTATCCCGAACTTGTTGAAGAGATTCCACTCGACCATGAAGTGTTAAACCAGGTCGTCGCCCCATTTATGCGCTTTACTCTCGATCTCGCAGACCTCGTATTGCTCAAAACTGAGAAATCCCTACCTTCCCATAATGCTGCCACTGAAGAAAGCACCGCACTTTGGGCTCTCATTGCAGAAGTCCTTAAGGAAGAAGTCCCTGGCTATCACGGTTATTTTATTCGATTCTTGAAATGGGCTTTTGCCGATATTGAGCCTGAAGAATTTGAACCAGGCAGCAGACCACCCGTCGGAAAAAATATGCCGAACTTCCGTTCCATGCAAAGTCACGGTAGCGGCCCTAGCGGCGGTGGCCATCGCGACAACCGCGGTCCTCGAGACGGCGGCGGAGGTCGGCCTCAACATCAGCAAAACCGCCAAGGACAGGGCTTCCAAGGCAGCGGCCAACGCGATAACCGCGGCGGACGAGACCAAGGACCTCGTGATAACGGTCCAAGAGACCGCAACAGCAATAATCCTCGCAATCAGAACAATAACCGGCCTAAGTTTGGCGGTCCTGGCGGCGGCCCAAGCAATCAGCAGGCCGATGCCGAGACCGAGAAGGTCGCACTTGGTGCAGTAGATGAGGCGATTGCCAAAATTCAATCTGGCAGCGTCGATGAAGTGTTTCTAAAGCCAATGAATAGCTTCTACCGTCGTATTCAACATCAATATGCCGTCGATAAAGGCTTTGAGTCCTGTTCTGTAGGCGACGGCAACGAGCGCGGTGTCAAAGTTTCTAAGCCTCTAGCTAAATAATAGCAGGGTAGGTATATGATGGGCAAAGACCAAGAATCCCGTTCTCCGAAGTCTATTGTCATCACTGGCGCCTCTGCCGGCATTGGCGAGGCCATTGCCCTAGTTTTTGCTAAACACGGCTGGAATTTGATCCTAGGCGCCAGGCGAGTCGACCGTATGACCTCCAACTCTGCAAAGCTTATGCTTGCGGGGGCGGCCGGAGTGACCGCACTCACCTTAGATGTGACGGATCCTGTGTCGGTGGCAACGTTTGCAAGCGAAGCCCTAAAAGCTTCTAACCAAAAGATAGACGTCCTCGTAAACAACGCGGGCCTTGCCCTTGGCGTCGACAAAGTCGCAGACGGCAGGGAATCCGACTGGTCGACGATGTTGGACACCAACGTCATGGGTCTTCTACGGACAACGCGTGCACTCTTGCCTGCAATGATCTCTGCCAACCACGGTCACATTATCAACATGGGTAGTATCGCCAGCCACGTCGTTTACGAAGGCGGAAGTATCTATTGCGCCACCAAGCACGCTGTGAGAGCCATTACCAAGACCATGCGACTTGAATTAAACGGCACTCCGATTCGCGTATCACTCATTGATCCGGGTATGGTGGAAACAGATTTTTCAAAAGTACGCTTAGGTGATGATGAACGCGCAAAGAATGTTTACAAAGGGATAAAACCTCTGACAGGCGAAGATATTGCCGAATGCGTTCTATGGTCTGCACTCCGACCTGCGCATGTCAATATTGAAGAAATCGTAGTGATGCCGATCGATCAAGCGGCACCGCACAAAGTAAATCGTAAAATTTAAGAAGTTTAAGCTTTCAAAAAGGCTTTCACATCATCTGTGCCCTCAATACGCCATTCACCTTTTGGTAAAATACGTTTTGCGAGTCCAGCCAAGACCTTGCCTGGACCAACTTCCACGAAGTGATTGATTCCTGCCATGTTTGCTTGTGTTATTGTCTGAGTCCACTTCACGGCGCTATCAATCTGTTGAATCAAATAATCTGCTCCATATTCGGAAGTAATTTCTGCAGATAAATTTGGAATAATCGCGTTCGCATTTTGTTTGAAGGATGTGCTGCTCAGAAGAGGTGTCATCTCTGCTCTCGCAGGAGCCATCATACGTGAATGAAAGGGCGCCGAAACCGGTAACCGAATAAATTTTACACTTTCAACTTTGAGAACTTCTTCAAGTTTTGCCACTGCGACTGCACTGCCTGCGACCACAAGCTGCTGAGGGCTATTATAATTCACCACTTCAACCGTGTCGGCGGCCGTACTCACGTTTGCACAAAAAGCCTCAAGGCGTGGAGCTTCGCAGGAAAGTACCGCTGACATCGCTCCTGCACCTTCGGGCACAGCCTTTTGCATGGCAAGCCCACGGGCTCGCACGAGCTTAATTGCCGAACTGAATTCGAGACGACCGGCCGCGACAAGAGCCGAAAATTCTCCAAGCGAATGGCCCGCAAACATTTGCGCTTCAAAGCCCTTTTCCTGGGTAAGCACAAGCCAAGTCGCAATACTTATAGTCACGATACAGGGCTGGGTGTTTGCTGTGAGCTTTAATTGTTCTTCTGGACCTTCGAGGCAAAGTCTACGAATCGAGGTCTTTGCCGCATCTTCTGCTTCTTCAAAAATGCGCGTTGTATAAGGAAATTCATCAAGCAGCTGCTTTCCCATCCCAACGTATTGGCTACCCTGACCAGGAAACATCGCAAGAGTCTTAAGTTCCGACACTGGTTTTACTCCTAAGCATTCTGAACAAAATTTAAAAGTGAACGGACAGTCCGATGTCAAACCGCGTCGACCCAAAAGGTTCGCGTTTGGTGTGATCATCGAATCGACGTGGTGGATTTTCCAAGTATGTTTTCCAAGTTTCTGAAATATCGATAGCAAGCCTCTTAGCCATCGGAATAGAAATCCCAACATAATAAAGGCTTAAAAGAGATCCCGAATCATCAAATTGATTATCAAGCTGCCTGCGTGTCCACTTATCATAGCCACCGCCGATACCAACATACGGAGTAAGGGGTAATCTTGTCTGAAGCCGTGCTTGCAGACTTGCCTCTGGGCCGTAACGAGTTTGTTTATCATCGCCATCAGCCCAGGTTTCATAGGATCCTGACAGGGTCCACGCCAGCCACTGATAAATTGGAAAAACAAAGCCAAGACTTCCAGAGAATTTTTTTGCACCAAAACCAATTCCTAACGAAACACCGATATCACCATCTTCTTCGATGTCTCCAGCTCGCCCTTTATCGTCTGGACGTTCCCGAAATTCGGGAGGAGGCAAGGTTGGAATCGCAGGTAACTCCGACGCCGGAGGAGGGGAGTAGGGTTCTTCAATTGGTTTGGGTACGGCTGGTGGTGCTGAAGGTAAAGGTTTTGGTGCCGATTTACTCCCTCCCGATGGACTCACTAGGTCTTCTTCCATCGGCCCCGATGTTGGTTTGGTAGCTTCTGCAGGCTTGGCTTTTGCGTTCGGATCAGGAGTAACCACATCTTGAGCGAAACGCTTGCGTTTAACTACCCTCGCAGCAAAGTCTTGAGCTGATGCTTCTTCAGTTGTAAAGAGCATCACTAAATTTATAAAGAATATGAAATAAAAACTTTTCCTGATGCTTTGGTTCATAATCACCACTCATGCAATATTCAAGAAAATCTCAAGGTCCAAATTATTTAGGGCCAACGACCTTCTGATTTATTTTACCAAAAATAGTTTGCCCTGATGCATCGAACATTTCGATTTCAACCGTATCACCAAATTTCATAAACGGCGTCGTAGCTTTACCAGTATCAATGGTTTCAATCATGCGTTTCTCGGCAAGACAACTACTACCACGGGCCCGGTCTTCGTTAGACACAGTACCAGAACCCAGAATCGTACCAGCGGTATAGCTACGAGTTTTGCAGAGATGTTCAATCAACTCAAAGAAACCAAAGAACATTTCTGGGCCTGCATTTGGATCACCGAATTTTTCGCCGTTGTAATGTGTAACCAGTGGTAAGTGAATACGACCGTCTTTCCAAGCTGTGCCGAGTTCGTCAGGGGTAATAACCACCGGAGCAAATGCTGAGGCAGGCTTACTTTGGAAAAATCCAAAACCTTTTTCGAGTTCAACAGGAATCAAACCACGCAGTGAGACATCATTCAAAATCGCAATGAGGCGAATATATTTGTGAGCATTTTCTTTGGTCGTCCCTTGCGGCGTATCACCCAGGATCACAGCCACTTCCGATTCAAAATCGCAGCCCCACGCAGGATCCGCTAAGAAAATCGGGTCACGGCTACCGAGCATAATACCACTTCCACCTTGATACACTAAGGGATCCGTCTTCAAAGTTTTTGGTGGTTCTGCGTTACGAGCTTTGCGCACAAGCATGACGTGATTGATATAGGCGGAGCCATCAATCCATTCATAAGCACGAGGAAGCGGAGCAGCGAAAGCTGCCGGATCGAAGGGTTTGCCAATGGATTTACCAGAATTTAAATCCTTAGAAGCCTCAGTAAGTTTTCCGGAAACCTTATCCCAGTGATCTAAGGCAAATTGCAGGGTTGGGATTTCTGCACCCAACTCGACGTAACTGGAAAGATCTTTTTTTACGACTACAAGTTTTCCATCGCGGGAACCATCACGTAAGGTTGCAAGCTTCATAGCACACTCCATCTCTTGGCTCGGGCGAGTGGCAAACAATTTTTCAACAGCTCTTCACTCGCTTTTATCTAAACGGGTTACAGTCTTTAGACCAGCAACCTCGGCCGCTGTCAACTGCCGGTATTCACCCGGTGTCAGATCAGGGGTTAGGCGAATGTCACCAAAGCCTACACGCAGTAAGCGTATCACTTTCAGATCAAAATATTCAAAAAGACGACGAACTAAGCGGTTACGTCCTTCTTGGACAATCACAACATACCAAGAACCCGAAGAGGCCCCCATCTTTGCTCCGTGAACAAAAGTAAGTTTGATCCCCTTAACAGGACCGTCTTCTAATGTGACGCCTTTACGAAGAATCTGCTCTTGCTCTTTCGTAAGCCTCTCGTTCACGAGCACCTGATACTCACGCGGAATATGATATTCGGGGCGACATAGACGGTAGCTCAACTCACCATCATTGGTGAGCAGCAGCAGACCTTCGGTTCTAAAATCAAGTCTGCCAACAGGTGACACTAAAAACTTGGTTCTCGCAAGTTTTGGCAAATCGTAAATGGTCATTTTATCGCTAGATTCGTCGGGGCGACCCGTTAACACCTTATCCGGTTTATTTAAGACCCAGTAGACTTTCGGCGGCACTTTTGATTTTAAGGGACGACCATCAACAGAAATTTTATCCTGTTCAGGATCAACCTTGACCCCTAACTCTTTCACGATGGTTCCATTGACTGAAATGCGGCCTTCAGCAATCCACTTTTCGGCCTCACGCCTTGAGGCTACGCCAAGTTGCGAGATATATTTTTGTAAACGCATTTCATCAGCCACAAATCACCTAAATCATTGAAAAACAATTTTCTTTAATATTCAGTCTTTAATCTTATCGTGATCGCCCGAAAACTCTGGGTCGAGAGGCGGAGTCCACATATCATCTTTTGATTCTTTGTCAGAGCTCTCTGCTGCCAGTTCCTGCGCTGCCGTAGTTTCTAGGGAGCCGGTCTCGCGAGTTTATTCTTCTGTTATTTCAATATACCAGCTGTCGTCTTGAGGAGCAAGAGAGGCTCCTTCCACCGCACGACCGGGCGCCTCTGGAACCGAGAAGGCGATATCGCTGGCAGCCATACTGTCGAGCGCCTCAATGAGATCATCTTCACTTGCCTGCTGGTCAATTATTTGCTCGATCACTTGGGCTGGGACAGCATTCTGAGCCTCTAAAATCGCGGCTGCTGCAAATTCTTCATCGCTGAGTTCCGCAAAATTATCTTCAGCCATACCCGCTAAAATTTCGGGTGGAATTGCGTTAAGTTCTTGAGATTCTAGTTCTGCTGATGCGACCTCTGCTCGCACCTCATCTAAACGCACAAGTGAAGGGGCGTAAGGGACTGCCGTCGCCTCAAGAATATCGAAATCACCTTCGCCAAGAGTCTCTGTGTAAGATTCATCGCCAATGAAAGCTTCTGGATCAACGCCCTCTTGTTCTGCTTCAAATTGAGCAATCTTGTCGTTTGCTGCCTTAATAACATCGGGTGGCGACTGAAAGCTTTCCAATGGCGGCAAATCATTAATCGATCCCAACTGGAATATCTTAAGGAATTCATCCGTCACACCGAACATCATCGGTCGACCAGGAATCTCCTTACGGCCAATACAAGTTAAAAGCCCACGCTCAACAAGAGTTTTAAAAATTGAGCCTGCGTCCACACCGCGGATAAATTCTACCTCCGCACGCGTAACACCTTTATTAATTTTCTGACGGTAAGCAATGACCGCCAAAGTCTCCAAAGCGGCCCGCGACAAGGGTCTTGGCCGAGACGAGAATTGTTTCTCCATCAAATTTTTGGCGGCAGGCGTTGTCTGGAATTGATACCCCATCCGCTTAATATACTTAAGATGAAACCCACCACCACGGTCTCGGTACAATTCACTCAATTCATCCAAGGCATCCTGAAGTTCTTTAAGCGTATAGCCTTGATCCATCAATAGTTCATGAATTTCAACGGTGCGTAAAGGTTTTGGTGAGGCGAAAATAATGGCTTCGACTTTACCGGAAAGGGTTAGTTCTTCCGTGAGTGCTAGACCTTCCTCTTTTTCTACCGGAGCGTCGCCATCCGCTTCATTGGTTTCGCCGCTCTCTGGCGAGCTTGCCTCTAAAGTTTCTTGCTCTTTTTCTTCATGTTCTTCGATTGACTCCTGATCAGCACCGGCAAAATTTAACTCGCCATCTGAAGAATCAGTTTTCCCTTCAAGCTCTTCGTCTTCGTGAGACTCGGCCACTGTTTCCTCTTCAGAGGCAGCAAACACGGGCTCACCGCTGTCTTCAGTTGTTTCGACGTGAAATGAAATCTCGGGAGATTGCTCTTTGCCCTGTTCATCTTCGGTGTCTTCAGTCTGTTCTTCTTGTTCTTCGATATCTTTATCAGACGTATCTTCAGTATCGTGAATCATGATTCGATCTCCGTGTTGAGATTCGGATGTTCAATGTCAGTATCGACTAAATGCTCGTTATCATCTTCATGCGCTGCATCCGCATGAAGATCTTTCTCTTTATCTTCAGTAGAAGTTTTGGCTGCGCGTGCGATCACAACTTTTTCAGCTGGCCGTCTAAATGCTTTCCTGACTGGCACGTCAATAATAGACGAGTGGGCGGACATGTCGTGAGCCTCCATCGTCGCTGTTTTCAGCGGCAAAAGTGATTCGTCCAGATCAGCTCGGTAAACCCACATCGGCCCCATCATATCCTGCTGTAAAACCTTGGTCTTACCCTGCTTTGAAAGCTCAAGAACTGCCATGAAGTGAACGACTAAATCGTAGCGGCTGCGGAATTTATTATAGAGCCCTTGAAACATTCCATAGCGAACAGTCTCAATATAGACCGAAAGACGCTCGATCGTTTGCTCCAAAGTAATAGAATGCGTGGTGGCTTCAATTTTATTCGCCTTGCGATCTGCAAGGGCACACATCATTTGTTCAAACATCACGATCAGTCGTGCAGGATCGCCTTCAAGAGGGGTCTCTACATCTTTAAACACGATCGCGAGCCGCTCATGTTCGTGACCAGTTTGAATCTCACCCCCCATCTGGGGCATTTGAGAAAACCAATCGGCAGCGCGACGAATGAGTTCATACTGAAGAAGCCGGTCTTGCAGTGTTTTGACGGGATCTTCTTCAATACCGTCTTCATTGACTACCTTACGTTCTTCGGATGGTAACAAGCTCCGACTTTTAATTTCAATGAGTTGAGCACCCATTGCAATAAACTCACCGGCTTCGGAGAGGTCGTCGTAGCGAACCAGACGCAAATAGTTAAGATATTCAGTTGCGAGCCTAAGAATATCGATCGCAAAAATATCAATCTCATGCACGCGAATAAGGTGCAGGAGCAGGTCCAACGGACCTTCAAAACGATCAAGTTTAACAAAATATTCTGACGACAAAGGTCGGCCTTTCTCGCGATGAACAATCAAAGAGTGACACCACTACAGCATGCGGCCTGCACGAGTAGTTTAAGTTAGGTGAAGACCTCGAATTTCCTTGGACTTTCTGTTCAATCTTTAGTTATAACCGGCCATTGTTGGGCTGTCTATCCAATTTCAATTTTTGCTCTTACAACAGAGAAGTCTTGAGCCATGCTGCATTCAACACGCCTCGCTGCGTTAAAAAACTTAATAAAGACAAAGACCCCCAGTGTGAATGACCTGTGGATAAGTATCTTGAATTCTCTTGAATGCTTTGTAAAACCCGTCGGATACGGTTATTCGTCAAAATCCAAACTTGTGGATAAGCTTGTTGATAATACCGCAAAACGTTTTGTATCACTGGATTCGGAGCATTTATGGCCAAGTCACTATATGCCCATTCGGATGTTTCGCCGAGCTGACACCCCCTTGATTGCGTCAAAAGACGTAAAAACAACATTTTTATCTAGCGGTACAACCTCAGGCCCAAACGGCCGCTCGAAAAGTCACTTTAGTGCCGAAGGACTGACTGTCTATAAAGTAGCGAGCCTTCGAGCCTTTGCCTGCATGCTCGAAAAAGTTCTTCCTTATCAAGATGTTGGAGGAATAAGCCTAGTCCCACCTACTGCAATTTGGAGTGATAGTAGCCTTGCCCGCATGATTCACTGGATCGGTGAGTTTTGGGACGTAACATATGCAAATTACTTAGATTTCGAGGATGTAAAGGCAGCCGTCGCAAGGGCTAGCAAAAACAACACAAGACCCATCTTCTTGTTTGGCACTGCATTTCATCTTATTGATTTTCTAGACCAAAATCCCGCAATTGCTCTCCCAAAAGGTAGTTGCGTGATTGAAACAGGGGGAACTAAAGGTCGAACAAGAAGCGTTAACCGCCAAGAACTTTACGCGCTTATTGCAGACGGTTTTGCGATCTCACAGGACTCCATCGTAAGTGAATACGGAATGTGCGAGTTAGCGAGCCAAGCCTATGACTTTGTCCCTGCAGGAAGCCATATCCCTCTAGCACAACGATCGTTTCGATTTCCGTGGTGGGCGCAGGCGGGCGCCATGACAGAGCCCAACAAGTTAAATCATTCCGGCGATGGAGCTTTGATTATTTGGGACCGCGCACGCGTCGATATTCCAGCGCCTATTCAAACTGAAGACCTTATCCGACTAAGCAAGGACGGATCGTTTCAACTTCTAGGACGGATTCCGACGGCACCGCTAAAAGGTTGTTCACTGAAGGTGGATGAGGTCCTACGGCCCGCGAGTACCACCAAAAAAACCAGTGAAGAACATGTTCTCAACATAAAAAAATTGACAACATCTGAAATGCTACCCACGGCAGACAAAGTTATGAGTTTACTTAATGACCTTGCTAAAGACCCAATCTTTGCTGAACGACTTGCAATTGAATTTGGTTCTAATAAGTTGGCAGAACTTTCGCTCGCAGATTTTAAACGCGGTCTACCAAAAGATTCAGAAAATTTGATAAATGCAGTGTTTCGTGCCACGAGTGGAAAAAAGGAAATTGCCGAGGCATGGCTTGTCATTCCATCGACAACCCATAGCTTTGCATCCATTCACGGTCTCGCCCTTTTGCTAGCCTGTGACGTCCACCTTCGCCTTCGGACCAATGTCATCGTCGGCCAGGGCGAAAAGTCCTCCTTCGATCGCATTCTCGAATTAATAGCGTCACACGGATTTGAATTCGAAACTTTGCCATCCTCATGGCGTCTTCAGTCACCTACGGATATACGCAATGAGTGCATTATGGTATTTGGCGATGATCAGACCATTGACGCCATCAAGCAAATCTCGCCTTATCCCGTGGCCGGTTTTGGCAATGCCTTTGCCGCAACCTGGGCGACGAGCGATGAATTAAGTGGATCTGAAATTGTCGATAAGATCATTCAGGATAATATTTCGCTCCTGCAACGCGGTTGCATGTCCGCACGTCTCAATATCGTAGTCGGCGAACTTACCGCAGAAACGAAAGATAAAATCTATTCGCGATTTAGATTTTATCTCCAAGATCTAAAGCCAAAAACATTGCCTCAACAAGTAGCAAGTTCTCTAGAAATCGTAAGACTTCAGCAACTGGGCGCAGACGTCTATCAAGATCCTGATAAAACTTGGTTGATGGCGGTCGGTGATAAATTTGAAGATCACGAAATCGAATTTGTCTCTATACAAGAAATGTGTTTTATATTTTGCTGCTTCAGAGACCACCACACTGCAATCGCATTTATTTCTAAATTTAATGATTTAAAGAAAATTGCTTGCTCCGAGAGAATTCACCTAATCCTAAAAAAAGATTCGCCATCTGTCCTTAACTTGCTCGAAATAGTGCCAATAGGAGCGCTAAATGCTCCTTTTATGGATGGAATGCACCTGAAACAGCTAATACTCTTTTCAGATAGTGTTTAGCTTATCCGACGCGTAAACTAACTGAACTCCTCAAGGAAAGGTATAGTTGTAGAGATGGGTCAGGCTAAAAAAATTCTAGTAGTAGATGATGAACCCGGAATCCGTGAAATCATCCGCGACGATCTCGAGGCAGAAGGTTACGAAGTTCTTACTGCTAAGTCAGGACGAACAGCCCTTGAAATCCTGGATCAACACGCCGTGTCCCTCGTTGTCTCTGATGTTCGTATGCCGGATGGTGACGGAGTCTACTTGGCGACCGAACTTCACAAAAGATATCCTGATGGACCGTATATTATCTTGATTACAGGTTTTTCTGACTTATCTTTGGAAACCGCCCAGTCACTCGGTGTGAAGATGCTTTTACCAAAACCCTATACTCTAGATAGCCTGATCGGCTCGGTACACAAGCTCGTTGATGGACAACAAACACGTATTGTTTAAAAAACAGCAAATATTGAGGATTTGGTGTTCTGCTAAAAGAGATGCTTTTTGCTTAGATATGTCGGTCTAAAAAACACCGATTTCCTATGAACATCCATTCAATTCATGTAAAACTCTGCTTTTCAAGCCGCAGAACTTTGCACGGAGATACCGGTCCGCGATAAAATAAAACATCCATCCCATTAATCTGTGATCATGCGGTGATGCAATGTTAAGATTTGAACGCGACGACCTCGAGTTACTTGCGGACTATTTCTATGAGATTTTTTTGCCGAGATTTACCAATCAAAACGAAGGCAGTATCAGGCAAGGTACAGTGATCGAAGTATCTCGCAAGATGACAAGTAAAATAGGTTTAGCATTGTTGTTTGAAAATAAAATTCGGCTGAACGAAAGCTATTTTTTGGAACATCCACACTATTTACCTTATACAATGTTCCACGAAATGACGCATCTTTGGCTCTATCACAGCGGATTTGATCCCGGCCACACAAGACGATTTTATAAAAAGATGCAAGAATTTGTCGACACGGGCTATCTTGTAGACCCTGAAGTGCATGTTCATTTAAGATTGGCAGCGGAAGCGCGATTTATTTACTCCTGTCACAACTGCGGTAATCGCTGGCATCTGAAGGAAATGTTAAATCATGATATATTCTGCGGCCTTTGCTGGCGGAACGAACGGGTCGAACATTACGCTGCCCTCACTGCACAACCCGAAAGCCCACTTGAGGAGAATTTTGATTGCGCGTCTTAAATAAAAATAAATTACGCAAAATAAATTTCCTAATGGCAGCGACCGTCAGTTCTTTTTTGATGTCAGGTCAGGGACAATGCGGAGGTATGGGAGGCCCATCTGACTATCCCTTTACCCATGGATTTATGAATCTTCCAATTGTTCTCTCAAATAACTTCTCGTCTTTTGTTTTAGCTGAAAACGGCATGCAACCAGCTATTAGTTCCATGTGCGAACAATTAAAGCAAGCGTACCGCCTTTATAAGTGGGACGCGACTCGCGAAGGGTGTGGAATAAATATTAAATGGAAATCAAGCTTGAAAAGCCACGATGGCTCTCCGCTCATTTGGGCTGAATTTGGTTCCGGTCAAAGTGCAACGCTGATTTTGGGCGGAGTCCACGCCGATGAACTAACTCCCATTCCGTTGGTGTTCCGTTTTGCCAATCATCTCGCAGAGCACCCCGAGCTGTTAAGTAAAGATTCGCGTGTGATCATCGCACCGCTCGTTAATCCCGACGGATTCCTAAAGAAAATAAAAACCAGAACCAACGTCCACGGTGTCGATTTGAATCGAAATTTCTTTACTCGCGATTGGTACAATAATGCAAAGCATTGGTGGGCCGAGCGTCGCCAGAAAAACGAACGCCATTTCCCGGGACATTTGCCAAATAGCGAAATCGAGACACTTTTTCAGATTTGGCTTATTGATACATTCAAGCCAGATAAAATCATTTCCATACATGCGCCGCTGGGGTTTTATGATTACGATGGTCCTGGTGAACATCAACCTAAAGAACTGACCGATAGCCAACAAAAAGCAAAAAAACTTGTACGTGCCATGAGCGAGAGTAGTCGAAACTATAAGATTGTCGACTATTCGTTCTATCCTGGCAGTCTCGGCAATTATGCTGGCAACGAACGAGGGATTCCGACAGTGACTCTAGAACTAGAGACGACTAATCCCGACAAAGCCAATGCTTACTGGCTGCAGTTCTCACCAGGTCTAGAGCAAGCAGTTCGTTATCCTTATACAAATCCGACCATACAAAAACCGAAGCGCGCGTCTTTGTTCTTAGAAATGTATGGTCGGATGGCTTCAATGGATAAAAGTGATAGCTCGAAGCTCTAGGAGAGCTTATGGTTTAAGTCCAAGCCATAGATCCCACGCATGCTCGCCTGCAGGTAAGCGAGATACTTCGAAATAAATCCCGTGACGGCGCTTTTCTTTTTGTTGTTTCGAGAAATGCCAGCCCATTTCTTTACCTTGTTCTACTGCATCTTCGACAAATCGCGGATACATTCCACGTTCCACAAGATTCTTTGGTATCGATAATTCAATCGAAAATTCTGATTTAGCGGCATCGACATCGCGAGTAAATCGAATTGAGTACTGACAAAGATCATTGAGACAATAATTCGCAACTCCACCGTCAATAAGATCTGCACTCGGGTTGAGTTTGGGCATCCTTGATGAGGGGTCTGGCGTGACGTTTTCATCCAAAACGAAGCTATACAAAATGCCGCTCTTTAAATTTAGTCTTTTTTCCGCATTTTTCGGGACCGTCAAGACCATGGGAATATGCGAAGACGAACTATAAAACGCAATGTCCGTATCAAGATCTAAGGTCAGTTTAAAAAAAAGAATCTTCAAGTAGAACTGCATGGTTGCTAATGCGCCAAACTCTTCAATGCGAGTGGCCCGCATATGACTCTCTATATCCTCAGAATCAAATTGAAGCGTGAAGAAATTGCGAACATCCGCCCGAATGAGAAGATCCGCGTCATGCGTAAACGGAAGGAATATTCCCTCAACTGTTCTTAATTTTATGGAATCGAAAAGCATATGATTCTTCGTCTTATATTTATACTGATAGCTTTTCGAAGATAAAATCTCACGATCGAAATCAACGGCCACTTGCTGTCCATGGGTTGGAAGTCGTTTGATAATCTCTGGGCCGCACGACGCAAGCCAAGCGACGTTCTTATCAGAATCGTAGGCATTTTTCTGAATGCGAATTCCATTTTGGGGAACACAACCACTAAATTTTAATGCCGTTGAAACAGAGCTGCCAAACATTTCGTCGGTCAGATTGATCTGATCATTGGGTGATATACCCTGACGCCGCCACAGTTCATCTGAACCCCATTTAAAGTGGCCGGTCCGGTCAAGGGGCACAATCCCAGGTCGACGCATACGTAGCTTTGGCGCTAGTAACGTCCCCTCATTGGTCACAACAATCATGGAATCTCTAGCGTAGCCGATCATTTGTGGCTGTTTTAACGCGAGAAACAATTCAGGTCTTGCCTCGACCGGGTTACTCAGGGTAAAAACCGCGACTATTAGGCTAGACCTCCTCAACGAACCCCTTTTTATAAAAGTCATGAATGTGTTGAACAAATGAAAACTCCTCTTACCCTAAGTGATTTCCATTATGCGCTACCGGACGAACTGGTTGCCCAGCACCCTCTGGCTGAACGTGACGAGGCGAAGCTCCTTCTTTGGGAAGATCAAAAGATTTCCCATCACCAGGTAAAAGACCTCGATAAGTTGATTCCGAAGGGCAGTCTATTTATTGTAAACGACTCTAAGGTGATTGCTAGCCGTATTCGTTTTAATCTGCCCACCGGCGGCAATGCAGAGTTTCTTCTCTTGGAACCGGTCGCTTCTTCAACTTCGTCGTCGCAGACCCATGAAGATTGGTACGCCCTGGGACGCCCCACTCGTAAGTTTCGCGTCGGAACCCATTATGATGTGGGTAACGGCCTTACAGTAGAAATTATCAGCCTTCCAGGTGATACCCTGGGAAGTGGGCCGAGTCCATTGACTATCAGGGTTTCAAAACATGGCCTCGAGTTTCTTGATTGGCTTAAAATTTACGGTGAAATGCCACTCCCACCATATATCGAACGCCAGAAGGCTTCCGTTTCCACTACCACGGAAGACAAACTCCGATATCAGACGGTATATGCGGGGGCTCTAGGTTCCGTCGCTGCTCCCACCGCAGGTCTACACTTCACAGATCAGGTGATGGAGAACCTGAAGCAGCAGCAGTGCACTTTTGCAAAGATAACCTTGCACGTGGGCGCAGGAACATTCCTTCCGGTAAAAACGCCTGATATTTCTCAACACACCATGCACGACGAAAGATTTCTTGTTCCGAGGGCTACTTTAAATGCCATTGCATCGGCGAAAGCAGAAAAGAGACCAGTGATTGTT
>CAZUYQ010000049.1:7699-32957 GCA_964624705.1 uncultured Polynucleobacter sp. | reverse complement strand
CGATGAGACTAGCGTCGTTAATGTCAAAGGTGAAAAACGTCATATCCGCGCTATTTTTGGCCAGCGCGGCGCAGAAATTAAAGACGGAACTTTTTTTGCGAATGTATTCTTGCATAACCGCGATTATCATCGCATTCACAGTCCGATCAGTGGAACTGTGGTCTGGGTCGAGCGCATGAACGGTGATTTAAGACTCTTAAGACCTTGGGCTTATGCGCGGACCAGTCCTTCGCTGCCTGCACTTACCAATGAGCGAGTGAATGTTTGTTTGCTCGATGCGGCAAATCAAAAATGGTTTCTCTCGATTGTCGGTGGCCCGGGTGTCGCGACGATTGCAGGCTTTGAACACTTGGTACCTGGGACATCGGTAACCTGTGGAGCTGAGCTAGCTATTTTTAAGATGGGTAGCACCTGCTGTATGGTCTCACCAGTCCCTTGTTCAGCGGCGGTTCATTCGTATGTTCGTATGGGCGACGGCCTTTAGGCAGGCTCCTCAAGCAAAGCGTCATTAAGACGTTCTCGACTATTTAGGAGTGATATTCCATAATAGCCAAATGATTGTTAAGAGACACTTTTTTGAGACTTTCTTCTTAGAGATGAAGGCCATTAGTATGGCCTCACCTTACACATGAATGTTCTGCAAAGAATTTCTGCAGTCGTGCTTTCGAGATAGGCCGGAAAGAACTTATTTTATTGGAGCAAATTCTTGCAGATTGTCACCTTAACTTTGTTTTTGGTATTTTTCGTATCGACCACGGGACGTGCGGAAACAGCGGAAGACATCTACCTTCGAACAAAAACAGGGTACTTGCAGAAGTTTAAATCGCTTAAAAAAGCTAGCGAAAAGCAAGATCGGGCTGCATTGAGTGATTTGGAAAGACAACTCAAAACGTTCTTAGTTCGAGAGGACGCAGTCGGAAAGAAGCAGATGACAATAAGCCTCTCTACACTGTTCCCTGATCCAGACAACGAACATTTAGATGGATTGCTGGACAATGGAAATTTTCGTGTCTTGTTAACGAATCTGACGCTGCTTTCTGCGAATTTTAACTTAGTCAAGATTGACGTCAATCAGATGGTAGTGAACGATACTCTTTATCGTCGCGCGATTGGATCGGATGCAGCATACACTTTAACGGGAGAAATCCCGACCAAAAAACCCAACGGTTTATCCGTAGCTCGCACACTGTTGGTGATTGAAGCGCAGGATATTGGCCCATTTGTTCCAACATTATTGACGGCCTTTGCTCAACGTGGTGAGGCTATTCTCATCGGCGCAGAATCATTGCAAATTCCGTTAAAGCAACTCCCTGCATGTCTCAAGATTTGGGAAAATCATGAGCGAGTATCTGCAGTGTTGCATTCTAAGTATGTGAATTCGGGTTTGAAGAATACACAGGCCATAGATGAGTCGCATGCAACTCAGGATGCCGGTTTCAAAAAATATGTAGAATGCTTTGACAGAGATGTCAGGAAGAACAGCGCGTATAAGAATTTAAAGAAACAGGCACAGTCTATGGTTGATCGATTGAGTGCCTTCTGATTTGAGTAAATTTACCGTTACATAATACCTATCTAAACCTGCTTCCGCGGGTCTAGTGATTATTTCCAATCGTCGCGGTAATAACCTCGTCGGATCAAGTCGCGATCTTTAGGTCTAATATAGACGAATAAATTCCGATCGGTAGACGCATCAGAAATCGTTGCTGTTGTCATGCCCAGTCGATCCGTGCTGCAAGGCATTCGGTTTTGATGCGTTTGCGATGTTCAGTTGCCTGGTTTCATTGACGTATAATGAAGTAATTGTTAAAATATTGAACAAATTAGCTATCTTTCTCAGATTTTATGATGGAGAGCATATGGCGCCGCGGATTGGTACCTATATTTATAACTTCATAGCTTGTGCCTTGGTCTTTGCAATCGAACCGCCTGCAGATGCGGTAACCGTCAGTGATCTGCCGGGACTAATCCGGTCCCATAATCGTGATGTCAAAGTTGCAAATACTGAGGTTGAAGCCGCTGACAGTGAGATCAGTGTGGCCCGGGCCAGGTATTATCCCCAACTTGAGTTAAAATCCGCTTATACCAGACTCAATGACGACATCGTCCTCGATATTCCGAATCACCATGTGCAACGAGATATTCTTGGTGGCACAGTTAGCATTGGGATCGACGTTGACCCACCGCCCATTACATTACAGAAAAAGAATATTATGTCCTCCAATTTGGTGCTAACCCAACCGATCTATGCAGGTGGTCGCATTTCTGCCGGAATGGACGCTGCTGAGGCTGGATTGCAAATCGCTCGTACTGAAATGGAGCAGACTTATCGTGAACGTTTAGCCAACGCACTTATTCGTTATTTTCAGGTACAACTTGCTACGGAAGTGACAACGACTCTCACGAAGATTGAAAGTGAGCTCAATAGTATTGCGGGCAGTGCTGAGGCCGCAGTGAAATCAGGTGCGGTTCCTCGATTTGCTATTATGCAGATTAAGGTTTCTCAGATTGAACTTTCAGCAAAAATTCAAGAAGCTCGGGCAAACCTCAAGCTGGCAACGTTAGCCTTTAAGGATGTCGCTAGTATGGACGCAATGACGGTCACTGAATTCGCGTCACCATTAGTCCTAGTTGGTATGAATCACGGGCTTGATATTTTTAAAACGAAAGCACTCACGGAACGTTCAGAGTTTAAAATCCTCGAACAAAAATCCATTCAAGTGGAAGCGTTGAAAGATGCGAAAACCGGCGAGATGTTGCCTACTATGTTTCTTTTTGGCGCATACAATGTAGCTCGAGAGAATTTGCCATTGCTTACACCAAAGTGGGTTGCGGGTGTAGGTCTTAATGTGCCGATTACTGCGGGGTTGTCGCAAATTCCGGAGCGCAATAAGGCAGCCCAGTTAGCGCAAAAAGTTGATATATTAAAGGCAAAAGCTCAAGCTCAAATTCCACTGCAGATTGAACAACTTTATGATCATTGTGAAGCGTTGGCCGGAGCTCTATCAACAATTGAATCGAGTCAAATTTTAGCTGCTGAAGTGCAGAGGCTTGCAGAAGTTCGATTTAAAAATTCGAGTGGTTCTGCAGTGGAAGTCTTGAAAGCGAGTGCCGACAATCAGTCGGTGCAAGTAAAACGACTGATTCTTCTTGAAGAGTATAATCGTCATTTAATCGAGCTCTATGACGCGTCTGGTTCGATTGAAAACTATATCGTTGCTTACGAAACGGCATCAAAGCGTAACAAGAAAAGTTAATGAGGTATCATTGTGCAAATTAAACTTAAAAACAAAAATAGATGGCTAGTAGTACTTTTGATGCTTTCATTTGCGAGTTGTGAACGCTGGTCGCGTGCTGCCAAAAATCATTATGGCGAAGTAGAGTGTGACGAAATTGATGTTGCCTCTCGTTTGCCGGGTCGAATTAAATCTATTCTTGTGCGACCAGGTAAGAAGGTTAAAAAGGGCGAACCGCTTATTGAGTTTGAAGACGATATCTTAGCGATTAAAAAACAATCCGCATTGGCCACGATTTCTGCAGCAGAAAGCCAACAACAAATTTCTGAGGACGCCGTTCGACCAGAGATGAAGTCGCAGTTACAAAACGCGGCAAATGCTGCAAAAAAGCAAATGGATTTTGCCAAATCTTCGCTGGAACGAACCAAGGAACTGCTTAAGGAAGGCGCTGTTGCCCAACAAACAGTGGATGAAGTGGAAATGAAATATAAGTCATTGGTTGAAAATTACGGTGCGGCAACTTCAGCTGTCGCTTTTGCCAGCAATGGTGCTCGTAAGGAAGTGAAAGCAACCGCGCAAGCTCTGGTCGATACTGCGAAAGCTCGCCTTGCCGAAATTGAATCCTTTGAAAAAGATATGACTTTAAAATCACCGGTCGACGCAGATGTCTTATTGGTGATGAGCCACGAAGGCGAACTTGTTCCTATGGGTTACCCGGTGGTGACGTTATTGAAGTCAGATGTTTCGTGGATAACGTTAAATGTTCGCGAGGATGAACTTCATGATTTTACTATGGATCGCAAAATTGAAGTCGAGTTTCCGGCGCTGCAAAACAAGCGGTTTGAAACCCAAGTGAAATATATAAGTGCCATGGCGAATTTTGCGACGAGAACAAACACAGCCGAGCGCAGCAGCTTTGATCTTAAGACATTTGAAGTTAGGCTTGAATTTCCTCAGGTCCCTGAGGGCATGCGTCCTGGAATGAGTGCAAAGATTGTGAAGTTTTTATGACCTTTAATATCCGACAATTTATGACCATTGCCAGGCGTGAATGCGGTCTCATGTGGAATGATTCTCGGATTCGTTCGGTGGTCTTCATCGCGCCATTTTTGTATGCGGCTATTTTTTGCTTGGTCTATATAAACCATACGGTCTACGACATGCCCATCGCGGTATTGCAGCAGGATCGTAGTGAAGCCGCATATAAACTTGTGCGTATGCTTGATTCATCCTCTCGTTTAGTAGTTGCCGAGCAGGCTACTTCCATGGAGGATGTGCGGGATTTGATGCTGTCAGGTAAAGTAGATGCTGCAGTTGTGATTCCCTCTGATTTTGCCAGAGATCTTAAACGTGGTCATGATACTGTGGTGCCCGCATTTGTTAATGCTTCGTCGATGGTGGGAGCGAATATTGGTGGCAAAGCCATCAACGAAGTCGTTCAAACTTTTTCTGCAGGCGTTGAAATTTTGAAACGAATGAAGGCTGGAGAACGTTTGGCCAGTGCAAAAGAAACTTTTATGCCTGTTAAACTAGATCTCCGACCGATGTTTAATCCGAGTTTTAATTATTCGAATTTTATGGTTCCTGGCTTATTGATGGCGATTCTTCAGCAGGTTATTTTGTTGGGAGTTGCGCTATCTTGGACGGGAGAATTCGAACGTAAGACCGTTGGTGAGGTTACAAAAATATCGATTTCGCCTTTAACAGTTTTGCTTGGGAAACTTGCGCCATATGTCGGGTTGAATTTTTTGGTGGCGTTGTTTTACCTCCATGTTTTGTTTCCGCTCAACGATATTCCTATGGAAGGAAACTGGTTTATAACAATCCCATTTACGCTTATCTTTATTGTAACCATTACCACCTGGGGCATGTGGATGAGTGCTCTTTGTAAAACTCGCCTTTTCGCAACTCAAGTTTTGATGTTTTTAGCGATGCCGAGTTTTGTTTTGTCGGGATTTACTTGGCCGGCAAAAGCGATGCCGATCGTGATTCAGTGGTTTGGTAAATGTTTGCCACTGACCTACTTTGTGAATAGCTTTCGTAATATTTATCTGGCGGCGGCACCGTTTCAATATATTGCCGCGGATTTTGCCATGCTTTGCGGGTTCACGGTCATGAACTTGGTGGTGGCCTACTGGGCCATTTCTCGGATTTTCAATCGCCAAGATCAGCTTGAAGCCACCGCTGAGTTACCGCCTCAAATGCTCTGAGGGTTTCATCATCGCAACCAAATTGAGATTTCAAAAACTTCTCGTCATCTGCCAAATCAGTGGCAAAAATGCCTGGATCGTCGGTCGCGACACATCCAGAACTCTGCAAATGTCCGTCGCTGACGGAGTGAATCCGACGTAAGTGAAAAACGGCATATCCGCGCTATTTTTGGCTTGCGCGGCGCAGAAATTAAAGACGGACCTTTGGTTTCAAGATTTTAGTGTCAATTTTTCTTACCGCCGAGAGCATTCCTTAGAAAATAATTTCCGATAATATGGCTGCCTGCACCAAAGGCCACGACTGATACTAAAATTAAAAGTGGCCGCGATATTCCTGCGTTATAAATTCGTATAGAGAGGGCGTGCGTTTATCTCTTAGGGTGCATTTGAAAGATGAACAGCAATCACTGATTCTGAAATCTCATATTCATTAGCGGTACCATTAGGCGAGACGACCCAAAGCCATTTTTTGATCTTAGAATTTTCATCACGGGCATTGATGAAATAAATGAGGTGACCATTTGCGGAACGTCCAACTAGTGTGCCTGCAGCATCGTTGACCGATTTTTCAAGCAAAGTTTGAGGACTCCCACCGATTGACGAGTACATAGCAAGTTTTACATTGTTTTTGCTGGTAGACATGACAGAAATTTTTCCTGAACCAGCACTCGCCGATTCAAAAAATTGTACTGTAGGTTCGAAAGACGCGAAATTGATAGGGCTCTCCCAGCCGTTTGCGCCAAGGATATGAAGATCGAGTTTTTCAGAGTATTTGCTAAAGGTATATACATTTTCTTCATCGCTTGTCCACGCGTCATAACTAATACCGGAGTTTAAATCAATTTTTGGAGCGGTTGGTTGCCAACCTTTTGCGTCGCGAAGATACCTGATACTCTTTTTACCGATATAGTTACCAAATTTAAAGAGAGCTTTATATTTGTTAGATGGTAAGGAAATAAATTTAATTTCGCTTTTATCTATGGCGGTTTTCGATATAGCCGCTAATGGGTACTTGGTAATTGTGACAGAATTGTCGGTAAATGTTCGTTCGATAATATTGCCTTCATTGACTGCAAGGTAAACTGGTTTATTGTTTTCGATGAAAGCTGAAAAGGCCGGTATTGGACCAGAGGCGTCGCTAAAAGTCTGACGAGTTATTCCATTATCATCCCACCGAATATAAACACGGCTTTCCATAAGGTCGCGTGCAAAAATATGAGCAGCATCATCTGTCCATACCACTACTGGAAATTCGGGTAACGGCGTGCCGATTGGTAAAGCAGCAGACGTGCCAACGCCATCTTTTATTTTAACTCGAATCATTGGCGCGTTTTGAATCATCCATTCGCCATCGCCAAACGCTTTGACAACGTTTATGAAAGCAGAGACATCTGGGGAAGACTCTGCCTTTAACGATGTAGGAGAAGTTTTTACAACTTCGGATGTGGATGCTCCCATCAGTGTCTCTGGAGTTTGATTACTTGCGTTGTTAGATCCAGGAGATTTAGGATCGGACCGCGGTGTTTTAGATTGGTCACAGGCTGACGACATAGTGATCAAGATTAGAACGTATTTTTTAAAATTATTGAAACTCGACATCCGAACCTCCGAAAGAGTCGCGGTGACAGACAGCAACTTATCGGTTGGTTTCTGAAAATCTTAAGTTATATCCAAGTTTCTTGTATAAACAGCCGCTTAGGTAAAATTGTTGCGAGTCGAGTCATAACAACTGTCTAAAAGACATGCGAAAATGTCACCTGACAATTAACAAGCGAAAATGTCACCCGCCTCGGCTCGCCTGCGACCTCACGGTGCAGCTGTAGCCGCAAGCCCTATTGCGATTATTCAGCGTCTGTTCATTCGTATGTTCGTATGGGTGATGGCCTCTAGTTTTTATTTTCTCTAAGGTGTAGGCGATCCAATCGTTACATACTTCTGACTCACAGCTAACTTCAAGGCATCTGTTAACGTCTGTGCTTTGGTTCCCGTAGCATTGACGCGAATCATCTGCGCGTACTGTGGAATCTGAGAAATGAGTGCGCCTTGATTACTAACATTTGTCATGCCAAAGAGAGCCGTTAGATCCATTGCCTGAGTTTTAGTTTGTGAAGAGGAGCTTACCTTGGGCAGAATAATCGGAAGTAAGGTGCTGGCGATCGACATTGGATTTCCAGTAGCCAAACCAAGAATCGAGAAGATCGATGAGCCAAAGCCAGTGGCGTTCTGACCTGTCAGTGATCCCAAAATATTGCCCATATTAAATGTGCCGCCATTTTGTTTCACAACACCGTTCTGAAAAATGGTGAGTGCAGATAAGATAGAGGACGGGTTGCTGATAGAAGTGCCACCTGGCATACCGCCAAGAGTTGGTAGCATCGGATTGATTGAAGCAATTATTGATGGTGTCAATTGACTAATAATCTGACCGAGTCCACCAAGCGTTGGTACGCCTGGCAAGCCTGCAACACTTGGGTTGCCAGCAGGCGTGTTTGGAAATGTGGGATTCGATGGCGTAGGCGTTGGCACTGGTGTTGGGATCGGACCAGCAGGTTGGACTGCGGAACCAGTGACCGAGGCAAATCCAGAGCCGAGATTTTTCTGCAGAACGAGCGGACCGTCTTGAGTGCCCCGGCCTTGAACGTTACCCTTGGCAAAACCAGTCGCTGCACTGGAAACGCTTGGGTACATAAGATCTGCACGGTTATTGCTGTGATCAAGGCCAAAGGAATGACCTGCTTCATGTGCAATAGTCATCGCCTGAGTTGTGAGGTCTTTTGATGACGGAACAAAGGCAAAACCAATATCATTAGGGTTTGCATTGTCTGAATCAAGGGGCGCAATGCCGAGAGTAGAGCTGCTGTTTCCGCAGCCTAAGTCCGCATAACGACCACCAACATGAATCGTCGTGTAGTCGCCCGTTTTTGGTTGATCAAAGGTGAGTGCGATACTCACTCCGGCGTTGGAGTAGTACTGTGCGACCTCTTGAACAATTTCAGTTTGCTCGCTTGTAGTATAACCAGAAGCAGGAATCGTCGCGGATTGTTTGCAGACGATGAAACTCTGCCCGGTGCCGTAACCTTTATTGACTATGGCGCCGTTGAAATTGATCCAAAGCACTTGTTCGCTGTGGCTATCGAGTTTTCCACTATCGAGGGCAAGCATGCGTTCGCTCAATAGAGCATCGTAATATTCTTTCGGTGGAGTGACGCCGTCGCTTGCCGCGGCCTCTCCCTCGCCGTTACTGCTTTTCCCTTTGGAATAATCGGCGATGGCGCCACCAGGATGGGCTCCGCAGCCTGCCAATAACAAGACGATGGACGCAGCAGAAATTTTGGTCGAAACCAATCGTAGATTCATAATGTGCTCCTCTAAGAATACTAACGCTGGCATCCCTGGCTGTTATTCAGAACAGCTAAAAATGCTTCGAGGAGTGTGTCGGACGCTTCATCTTGATCGTGAGGGTTGCTTGTAAGGCGCTAATATAGCTTGGATATATCTAAGTATTTGGTGGTGAGACCTATAGTTAGGGTGGCTTCATGCAGGTATTTAAAGTGTCATAGGACATGAGGCCGTGTTTGACGAAAATAGGGACGAAGCCGCATACTTAATAAGATGTATAAACCCTCGAGGAAGCCCGCTTCGTGTATACGACGACTCTAGTCATCCCTAGCTATAACGAATCTAAGCGTTTGCCGATTTTTTTGCGGGAGCTGTGTCAGATTGCGTCCACGAGGTCAGATATCGATATTGTGGTGAGTGACGATGGCTCAAAACAAATAGAATTTCAGAATATTCAAAAACTAATAGAAGATCTTAAGAAGAGCTTTCCGAGTGCTCGTGTTGAAATGCGTCGCGAAGAAAGAAATGCCGGTAAGGGTGCGGCCATCGCCCGTGAGTTTCGCCGAAGTTCTGCGGATATTGTCGGATTTGTGGATGCCGATGGCTCTGTTTCGGCCATAGAATGTTTTCGACTTCTAGATTTTCATAAAGCTCGTTTAGCGCTAGGTGAGAACGATCAAGGCTACTGCTCGAGTGTGATTGGCGCCAGAGTGATGATGCTCGGTAACCCTGTAACAAGGAATGCGCGTCGGCATTATATGGGACGGATTTTTGCGACTTTAGTCAGTGAGTTGTTTCGGATTCCTGTCTATGACACCCAGTGCGGTTGCAAATTTTTTGTCCGTCGCGATCTTATGCATGTGATCGAATTTGCGTATGATGGACGATGGCTATGGGATACTCAGCTGGTTATTTCACTTATAAAATCGGGATATCAGGTGATTGAAGTTCCGCTTTCTTGGCACGAAGTCGATGGCTCAAAAGTATCGCTTTTAAAGGATGCGTTCCGGATGTTTAGCGGAATGATAAAATATCGAATCTTCCTTGATCGCGTCCTGCGCTCGGGAGAATTAAAGATCATCTCTAAAAATAAGCATGCCCGGTCGCTAGGTAATTCCGATAGTTCTAGTAAAAAAGTTTCCTAAGTATAAATGAAGTGGGGCTGTTCATATGAAATGGGAATGGCAGTGGAAACAAGTATTGATTGGATTTTTTGCGATAGGGCTTTTACTGCGTCTTCCTAATCTAGATACTCCTCGAGAAATTGTATTTGATGAGATTTATTTTGGTAATTTTTCCTCGGCTTATTGCTGTAGTCACAATTCCTTTTTTGATATCCATCCTCCTCACGGAAAATTATTGATCGCGGCTTCAGCTAAGTTATTTGGTCATCAGTCTGGTTTTGATTATCGGGCCATTGGCCAGACGTATACACCAGAGGTAGCAGTATTTGGCATGCGTTTGATTCCAGCGCTAGCCGGGGCGTTGATTCCTTGCTTAGCGGCGTATCTGGTGATGCTCTGGGGTGGCGGTATTTATGCTGCCATGTTCTGTGGTTTCTTGTTGACCTGGGATTCAGCGCTGTGGGTTCAAAGTCGGATTATTGCAATCGATCCGATATTAATTAGCGCCATACTTCTATCCCTCATTTTTACGGCACTTGCGTTGAAATCTGACGATATGAAAAAGCGCACGAGATGGATTCTTGCAGCGGGTTCTGCAGCAGGGCTTGCGGTTGGCTGCAAGTTCACCGGGATGGCTTGCTTACCGTTAATTTTTGTACTTCTTGTATTAGGGACTTTAAAATCGCGGCACCCCAGACGGTGGTTGATCCTACTAAGGCAAATGCTGTGGTTCGTCGGCGGTTTTATGGTTGTCTATTTGAGTGGGTGGTGGCTGCATTTTTATTTATTGACCAATCCTGGTCCTGGTGATGCGTTCTTTAGGCCTAGCGGCGAGTTCTTCAAAGACTTGGTGGATTTACACCAGATTATGTTCGAGAAAAATGCCGGGATCACCGCTCAGCATCCTTACGCAAGCCTATGGTACACCTGGCCGATCATGCAGCGTCCGATTTTTTATTGGAGTTCTGGCGATCGCTTTATTTATCTGCTTGGGAATCCAGTCGTTTGGTACGGCGTGCTCATAGCATTTTTGCTCGGTATCGGCGTATGGTTGGAGCAGGCGTTCCAATTAGTACGGGCAAAAAGGCTTACAGATGTTTTTAATATTCCCGGTACCTGGGCCTTGGCAGCAGTGGTAGTTTCTTTTGGACCTTTGATGCGGGTGAGTCGTCCGCTCTTTCTATACCACTATTTTTCGACGCTGATCTTTATGACCATCTTCTCGTGCCTGATACTTCCAACGATGGCGCAGAGGGTCCGCCTTTTTTCAGGTAAATGGCGCAGACATATTTATCTTGTAGCGTGTATGATTGTGGTACTTGGTTTTGTTGCAGTGCTGCCAATGACATCTATGACCAATTTTGCGATCGAGTATCGGGACTGGGTCTATATGCATCTTCCTAATTGGCGCTAATTTTAAGGATAAAAACCGCGATGAATGATAGTTTAAATTCGAAAATTCCAATGTTTACGGAAGTCCAAGAAGAACGGCCGGATCTGTTAAAAATCGAGTCGATTCTTCTGGGTTTATTGATCGTAGTAACGATTTCCTTTACCTACGCACTTATACATAATTACATCCAGTCGCGATCACAAACTCCGGTCTTAGAAGTTCAAAATCTGTTTCCGGCATCTAAATTTCTATTGGCCAGAAAGTCTCCTGATCGGACAGTCGTTGCAAATCAGCCAACCCGGCTATTTCGCTCCGATTCATGGATCGTGGCAGACCAGGTTTTTGTTCAGAACGCCGCCCCTGAGGGCTGGGTCGAATGGAATATTCCGGCAGTACCTCTCGGCAAAAAACATGTGATTCTCTATCTGACAAAGTCTACCGATTATGGTGTTGTTCAGACTTATTTTAACGATAAAGCGGTGGGAGCACCGATCGATCTGTATGAGTCTTCAGTGCAGCCTACAAATGGGATTGATCTTGGGGTCATTGAGGTCAAAGAATACGCGTTTAGCATGAAGCTGATGGTGGTGGGTAAGAACCCGAAGAGTATGGCACCGTTTTATCAGTTTGGAGTTCAGGGATTGGTGTTGGAACCGGTGCAATAGAAAAAGCGAAGACACCGTTGTATCTTCGCTTCATGCTGTATGCGAACAATTGATTTAAATTATTGTTTTTTTGTGTCGAAGATCGGGTCAATGGAAGAATCGTTGTCATAGACTTTTAATGAGGTCTCAGTGGGGACCATCACAGAATCATATTTTTGGCCTAGCGTAGATTCTCCGCTTTTTGCAACCTCACAGTTAGGCATGCTGCTGGAGAGTTTTTTCTCGACACCAACCTTCCAATCTTTAAAACCGCATAGACCATTTGTTCCTGCTAAATTAGCTGTGAGCGCAAACTCTTCTGAGAAAAAAGTCAGATAGAAGCTGTCGAATTTAAATGGTACTTGATATCCACCCGATTTGGTTTTGGATGCCTCCTTGATTTCATAGGTACCGACGTACCTAGTTGCAAAAGCAACCGTTTTGCATGCACTGTCGCTGTAAGATTTACTAATTAAAGAAATATTAGAGCCCATAATATCGAGTTGATCCATGGAGGATTTTGGTTTTGATGTCGATGTATCTGGTTCGCATGAATCATTCCATACACCCTTAATTTTTGCGGCGAAATCGCTGTTTTGAGATTGGGCACTACCCTCAGAGCTAGGGCTATCGGTTTTAGTCCCTGGTGGTGAGCCAGCTGTAGGTTTGTCATCGCTATCGCTTTTTTTGACGCCACAGCTCGCGATAATCATGGCCAATAGCACAGAGGTCGTGGTCATCTTCAACATCAGTTTTTCCTTTGCAATTTCAACAACAATACTTCTGACGACCTTCGTCAGTGGGATCAACATTTGCAATGTCCATGCCTACAAATTGCAGACTTGTCGTTCCTGTGATGTCAGTGGGTTAATAGGGAAGAGTTGCTCAAAACTGTCGATAGTTTTGACACTCGCGTCATTTCTAAATTTTGCTCTTTTATCGGTAGATTCCGGTTCGAATTCGCAGAATCTCGTGCTAGGTTAGCAAGAAGTTTACTAGTAATCCGGAGACCATTCGTGAAACATATTCTTAAGTTAACTTTATTTTTTCTCATGTCATCGATCGCAAACGCCGAAGTATGCTCCTCTTGGCAATATTGCCGCGACTATAATCGCGATCTCAATCGCTGTCAGTTTTGGGAACCACAACGCTCCTGCACAGCTGATGGTGGTCAGTGCGTCAAAGGTAAGAAGTGCCGCGACTATAATCGTTCTTTAAGGATTTGCCGATTCTGGGATGAATACGCTGTTTGCGGCACGAGCTGTGAGGTTTCACAGGTTTGTACGGACTATAATCGCATGCTGAATATTTGTAATTTATGGGAAACGCAGGCGGGTTGTTATTAGATGACTGGCGCTATGATTTTAGGGTTAAATGCGCTAACTGTTTATCCGACCTTGCATGAATTTAAATCGGGCCCACTAGGGGCCGTGCATTGAATTTATGACGCAAGATTTCTTGTTAGCCTATTTCCATGACGAATTAAGAAATCTCGGTATTCTCGTTCTGCAGATGAAGGATCGCGACCGGTTAGATAAGCTACTTCAAGTTCATTTTCGATTTGTCGATGTTTGATCTGAATAGGGCTAGTATCACGCAATTCTTCCAATTGAGTTAAAGTTCTTTTATCGATTTGCGATGGCTCAATAAATTCGGCTTGGTTAATAGGGTCGTTGAACTGCATGGTAAAGCGTATTAACCATCCTTTGTGTTTCCAAAAATCGGTCCACGACAATTCTCCCACTTCAAATTTTTTCCGAACTGCGCAAATTGGTGGAGATTCAATAGCGTAGGAGACAATGAGGCCATTGGCTTCGTCCATATACCCATGCATCATTAAAAACACTGAAAACCCATCAGGAGCTATGAGCTGTCGCAGATAAGTTGGTGACATTTTATCAAATGGATCGACACCGCATGCGTGATCAAAAATTTCATCTGACCATACCAGGGGGGTGCCGTGTCTTTCTTTGTAGTCCATTGATCCTCCACTCATCAACATGAGTTCGGAACATCAACTAAAACCTTAACTTACGGATTTTTATTGGTATTTAGTGAGTTGGCAAATATGTTTATAATTTGTGTAATTTCTAAGTAGATAGCGTCTTTGTATTTGACAGGTAGAAGGGACGGGAGCTTATATCGTGCAAAATCCGGAGCGGCACTAACTCTTACCTGGCTCTCTTCTGTAAACATTGAAATGGCCTCCTGCCAATAGTGATTGAAACATCACCCTAGCAAGAGTTTCGATGCGTTGAGAACGATCATTTTACTCATTTTGAAAATGTCTATGACTGACCAAAGGGATCAATTCAAATAAGCCTGATTCGCTGGCGTAATGACATTGGTCGTTCTTTGAACTCCCACACGGTTCATACATTCCTGCCAAAGATCTCCCCACGCAGTATCGAACACAAGCTTGCGATCCAGTGGACACATCAGCCAGGTTCCGCCGCGGAGTTCTTCATCGAGCTGACCTGCACCCCAACTGGCATAACCGACCAGAAAGCGGTAAGGATGGACCGTTGTGGAAGAGGGTGGAGCACCCTGATACTGTTGTTGCAATGCCTCTGCCCCATGATCTATCATTGCATCAAGAATTTTACCCGTTGTACTAAGATAAATGCCTGGCGCAATTTCCGTATCGCCATCGGTAGGCTTGCGGTCGTGCAAAATGATGGCCGTAGTCGTGTCGACAGGGCCGCCATACCAAGCAGGAATGGCTTCAGGAACCTCGCGATCAAGGATTGAAATCATTGATTTCAAGCTGATGGTGCTGGGACGGTTTAAGACAAAGCCGATAGCGCCTTCCTCGTTATGTTCCGCCAAAAGGAGAACAGTTTGCGAGAAATTACTGTCAATCATGCTTGGCATGGCGACAAGAATGCACGGCGCAGTTACGGGAGTAATCATCCATGATCTCCTTGTCAGTCCCTTGGAATGCTTGCTTCGGACGGAAAAAGGTCTTTCCCAGCAGAAGTTTCCTATTACTAAGGCAACCGATGTTACTGATGCGATACAATATTATTAAAAACTTAGTTTGCTCTAAGAACACGGTAAGTAATTATTCGCAGAGTCGTCAACTACTATTTTTTAGGGGACTTAAGCTAAGAAAAACTTGCCCAATTTTGGTGCAAGACGAGGATGCTGATACACTGAATTTAGACCGTCTTTTATTTAAGAGGAGAAGCCGTATGAAACACTCATGGCTGGCTGCGTCTGTCGCCTTTGGGGCTGCACTTGTTTCACCTTCGTTGTGCTTTGCAAGTGAAGTCATGCAACGGGTTGGCGGATATTCCGGCGATTCTGGCGGCGAAACTCGCTCTGCAGCGGCACTTGGTGGCTCGATCACGCAGAAGCCGATGTTTGACGGTGCTTTGTCGAGTGGAAGCTACGATCTGCAGGCGGGGGTGGAACAAATTTCCGTGAAAGATATTTCCCACGATAAATACATGGGTGAATACTTTCAAAACGGTGTGCGGGAGAATCGTTCCGCCTCATTAAATACAACCCAAACCATCCGTAAGTTAACTGATCTACGCCTAGGCGCTAACTGGCTGAGTGATACCGTCACGACCACTCGCAGTGCGAGCGGGGGCATGGGACATTGGTGGTTTCACGATACGATCCAAACAAATATTGATGTGTCAAAAACAGAAACAAATGGCCCAACAGTTACGATTCTCGATCTCGATAGCGAAGCCATTAACCTCGGCCCAAAAGTTTCAAGCGGTGGTGGTACCTTTTCGGTAAAACACTTGGCGACGCCCACCACCATTTGGGGTGCAAGTTGGACGCGTATTGATGCGACCGATCGCCCCGTACTTAATGCTTATGGACTCAACGGGAAACAATTTATTCCTGCGTGGTCAGCGGCGATACATGGTAGCATTTCCAGAATTATTAATACGGGAACGATTGAAAATACGACATCGAGTGGATCTCTCACAGGGACCCAATCGGAGTGGGCATTTCTAAAAACACTTTGGGACGGCGCGGCAGCTCGGGTGGCGTACCGATTTGTCCGTGAAGACGAACAAACGAGAGCCTACGGTGATCATCTTCTGTACGGCGCGGATAGTTATTCCCTGGGGATGACTCAGGATATTAAGAAGGGCGTGATTTCCGATCGTCCACTACAGGCACATGTCGTGGCGACACGTTATATCAGTAATGCAGGCGGTGCGTTCTTAGGAGAAGCAGGCTTAACGACAAAGTTCTAATACGAAGGCCATCCAGCAAGGAGAATACACATGAAAAAGATGATTCTATTATTTGGCTCGTTCTTTCTAATGACGGCAAGTTGTGCAGTCGTAAAGCCATATGAAAAAGAATATTTATTGAATCCTCTGATGGATGACGCTTCTGTGGCAAAACTTGAAGGTGGGTATGTTACCAAAACTCGCCCTAACGAACGGCTTGCTGCGGGTGGAAGTTCCAGTTCGACCTCGTGCCCCACCTGCGGGGGTAAATAATTATGATACGACCTCTTGTTTTCCCGGCTTCGGTACTCATTCTCGCCCTTTCGGCTCTGGGAATGGCGACTTGCGGAGCTCGCTTACCGAAAGAAGTTTCACTGAATCGACCTACTGGTTCATCCATGCCTGTGGATCTCACTAAAGTTAATTTTGTGGAATTAACGACTGGTGCGGAAGTGAACGTCGCCGATTATATGGAAGCCCATAACCTTCAGCATATGTTGCTAACGTTTGGCAGTCAGAGCTGTTCGGCATGTATGGAAAAAGCTCATTATCTCGAAACAAATCTCGTAGGGCATTACGAACTCTTAGGTGAGGGCGGAAATAAATTTGAAGTACGGGGTATCAACACCGATAAAGAGCGCTCTCGCCCGACGGTGATTCAGAATATGAAAACTCAGGGCCTAACCCATATTAAATGGGGTGATGGTTCCGACGAAAAAAGTGCGATGATGGAGTTCTTTCAGCCCTCCGGAATGCCTTACTCTGTGCCACTCACTGTCATGATTGATCGTAAAGGAATTCAGTGGCGCATTCCTAGTACGGAATCCGTGTCACCGGAAGCCATCGTAAACCGCATCGCCGCAACACTGGGAGCTGATGCGATTCCCGTAGCATCACAAAAACCAACCCCATCAAAACCTCCAGTGGTTTGGTCGGCTTTAGCCGAAGAAAAACCAGGACGCCTCAAAGCACTGCCAATCAACGACTGTGCTGGTAATGCGCTAGCGAGCGCTCAAGACATATTAGGTGAAGCTGGGTTGAAGTTCTTAGTGGTCGATCGTGGCAATTGCACGGATGGCTCAGTATGTGATCAGAACCGTGCGGTGGTTCAAGAGTTTCTTACAAGCTGTCAGAGCAAGACCTGTAAACTCATGACCATCGGGCAGACCGTGAAAACAGGCGATGCTTCGTGTAGCAAAGGAGTGCTTGCAGGTGGCAAAGAACTCTTTGACACATTTGAAGATCTATTCACCTGGAATTATCCAGTTATTTATGATGACAATCTAGGAACTGTTTTTGGAAAAAAATTGGGTGACTCGCTGGTCTTCGTGTTCGATCATGAAGGTAAAATTGTTTTTAGCAAGGAAGGATCTGTCTCGAAGGCGGAGCTTGAGGCTCGCTGGAGCCTAGATCAATTTTCAAATCGTCATAAAGGGCCAGCTTTCGACCTGTATCTTAAGCAGGGCACAAAAAACTTTAGCGATTGGCGGCAGCAGGCTAAGTATTCCATGGTGACATTCTGGGATCCAATGTGTAGCGGATGCGTCGATGAGCTTGATGAGTGGCATCATCCTGGAGGAATGCTTGAATTCTGCCGAACAAATCCTGATTTTTGTCAGACGTTAAGTGTGAATCCAGGGTATCCGGAGGATAATAATCCAGCTTCAGTTGCAAATTACTTTAATTCGGTTCTGGTTCCTTATGCTCAAGGACGCAATTGGGATTTGAATTTAGCAATGGATATGGAGCCATTGCCAACCGGAGCTGTAAGTCATCGCTGGTTCGATGGTGGAGGGGTTTGGGCAAGATTTGCGGACTTTCAGAATCGCACGCTTCTATATGATCGCGAAGGTAAGGTCTTACAAAGTTGGGTGTCTAAAAAAGGTCCGGAGCCATTAGATGCGTTGAAGAAGCTTTTGAAAGAACAATAAAAAGAACTTCCTTAAACACACACACACACACACACACACAGGAGATCACAGAAATGAAATCAAAAGGTATCCAAATACTATTTAGTCTTTCCTTGGCAGCTTCGGCGACCGGTGCTTTTGCGATTGCTGAAGGCGATATGATGCCCTCAGTCGATATCACCGCTAGAGACGGCAAATCTAAACTCGAGTGGAAGGGGAAAGCTGCCGTCATCAACTTTTGGGCAACCTGGTGTGAGGCCTGCAAGGTTGAGCTTAAGGAGATGAATCAGGACTTCGCTCCGCTGTATGCCAAGCCTGAGGTCGTGGTTGGGTATGTAAGCCTCGATAAGGAGCCGGCGAAAGCTCGTCAGTACCTAGAATCAACGTTCGGCGCCGACGCAGCCGTTACCAAGAGGCTTGCTCATGATGAAACCTTTAAGGCGGCCGACGCCCTTGGCGTCGACAGCTTTCCGATGACGGTGGTTATTGATAAAACCGGCAAGATCGTTAAAATTCAAAGGGGTTTTAAAGAAGGTGAGGGCTCGACCCAGGCGCTCCTGAAGCTCGCAAATGCTTTGTGATTGATTTTACTCATGTTTTCGCCAAAAGGCTCCTAGGAATAGGGGCCTTTTTTGTTGAATGAGTGGTCCTACTGTGATAATAGCCTGGGTCAACCTCACTAGGACTTTTATGAAACTATTAACTTATCTTTTATTCTTTCTATTAGCAGATGTAGCTGCCGCTGAGTCCACAGTCCGGACACCGAGTGTGAGTTATTCGGAGCGTATCAATTGCCCCAACGGCTCAAGCCGCAGTGGTTCATTTGATTTGGTTTATTTCAATTCTGAGATCCCTATGGGATCGACTGTTTCCGTTCGATTTGGTTTTGAAGGCGTCACGAAGAATCAATGCTTTTGCAATCAACTTGCAACCGAAAGCGCGTGGGCAAATGCCGCGACGCTTCCCATGAAGCAATGGGAAGATTTCGGTTGGATGATTCGCATCAATCGCGAAGTTGCCTGTGGCGAAAATGGCTTTATTGTAAATGGAATCGACTTCCTTGTCGAAATTCGCCATCCATCGGGAAGTCTATTGATTGACCCGACAGACCATCAAGGATTTCAGGGCTATTACCGGGCACGAATTCCAAATATGAGTGAATGCAGTAGTATGGGAACGAACACCGAGAAAACCTGCGCCACTGAAGTGGAATGGGTGAACGGACGTTGAAGGTTCTAATCATTCAATTGCGTCAGCTTGGTGATATCCTGCTGACGACGCCCGTGATCCGCGCAATAAAAAACAAATACCCTCACGCCGAAATTTCCTTTTTAAGCCACCCGATGGGCAAGCTTATTTTGACAGGCAATAGGGATCTGAATGAGCATTTGATTTACCCGACCGAGGGTAAATGGCAGCAGCTGCAGTTTATGCTGAGTCTGCGAGCTAAGAAATTTGATTTAGTTTTCGATTTTATGGGTAACCCGCGTAGTGCGCTGTTAACGCGTGTAACCGGTGCGCCTCAACGCTATAGTTTTGCGTCGCCACGATCATGGGCGTATACCGGTGTTGTTCCCAGAGAGAGTGGCTTTGATTACATCGTACGCGAAAAATTTCGCATTCTAGCTCAAGCCGGAATTACTGATAACGATGTTCGCCTCGTTTTGCCCTGGGATGAATCTCATCTCAAACCTTGGTCAGAATTTCTATCTACAACTCCTCAGTTAAATGAATCGACCTCGCCACGTGTGGTTTTAAGTCCGACGCACCGCCGCTTAAATCGCCGCTGGTCAAATGATTTATGGATTCAGCTTGCTGACCATTTAGCACGGGAGTGGCATGCATGCGTGATTTGGTTGTGGGGGCCAGGCGAAAGAGAAGAGGTCATGCAATTACAAAATGCCTGTAAGGAGACGACATTCTTAGCACCATCAACATCGTTTCGTGAACTGGCAGCCCTTGTAGCACAGTGTGAATTGTTTATTGGCAATAGCAATGGCCCAAGTCATGTTGCTGTTGCCGTCAATACCCCTTCTCTACAACTGCATGGACCGACGGATGCACCTTCGTGGTCACCGTCGACGATGCGGCACCAAACTCTAGCAAAGTCTAGCATGGCAGAGATTTCATTGGACGATGTTTTAGCAAAGTTACAGGGCATGCAAAGTCTTGTAACACAGGAGAGAAATCTGCGCGGAACGATTAAATCTTCGGATCAAGTTGTGATTCAAAGGCCTAGTATATCCGAATAACAACCCGTCGGTGTAATGCTAAACGGTGCTCGCGGTCTAAGCCATTCAGGGTTGCATCCGGTAAGACTTTGGTATCAGCATAGGCTTCAACACGAATTTTATTTTTGACGACCCCGCTACTTTCAAGTTGGCCGCGGACTTGCAACGCTCGCGCACTGGAAAGATCCCAGTTATCGCGGTAATGTCCAGAATGCATCGGGGTCTCGTCCGTATGACCTTCGACGGCATAAGAGTAGCGGTCTTGATACTTGCCGATGGCAGTGAGGACTTTTTGTAGGGGTTCTTGCATAGCCGGTAAAATCTCTGCGCTGCCGGAAGTAAACATCACACCCGATTGAAATGCGAGTTCGAGACCTTCGTCGCCAAGCTCTACAGAAACTTTGTCCGCGATACCTTCTTCAGTCAAAACTTTTTTAATTTCTTCTTCAGCTTTCGATAAGTTGTGCTGCGTTTGCGGTTCTCCGCTTGAAAGCGACTGCATAATTTTCTCGAGTTTACCTGTTTGCATCTGCGACGCAGACATAATCAGCACAAAGAAGATAAGTAAGTTTGTAATAAGATCGGCGTAGGATGTGAGCCATCCTTCATTGCCGGTGCGTGAGCGAATCGGTTGCCATTTTTTCATGAGGTTTTACCTTATTGGCCAACGCGGCGGTCATTTTCATTGAGTGCAGCAACAGCTTGTTCAAGGAATTCAAGGAGTGCCAGGTATTCGTTCATCCGGTTAATCATCCTTGATGCCATGGGCGATCCCACGGCGCTGCCAAAGGTGATTCCATAGAGTGTGGCGAGAAGTGCCATGGCCATCGCTCCGCCAATATTTCCACCACTCGACGCCATATTCTTGAAAAGCTGAACCATGCCGGTCACTGTTCCCACCATGCCGAAGGATGGGGCGAGACGTCCCGCGAGATCCCAGCCTTCTACAACAGGTTGATGCACAGAAATATATTTTAAACGAAGGCCGCCGAACGCTTCACCAAGGGCTGCACCTTCCATACGTTTAAATAAAGCATCAGCTGCAGTTCTTATCTCTAACGATTTGGCCGAGTCTGCGAGATCAATAACGCGTCCTCGTTGTCCGCCGGTCCACGCATTGCGGAGCTCTTGAAATTCTTCGCGAATAATCTCTACGTCGTATTTGTTTTTGCCGATGACTGGAATCAGATCGCGAACCGACTTCAACATTGCGATCAGGGCCTTGCTATCCATCGCTAAGCATAGAGCTCCCGCCACGCCCCCCAGAACAACAATTGCTGCGTGAATATCAATAAAACCGAGGTGTTCTGAAGACTGACCGCTTAATGCGATAAAGAAGACATAACCAAGAATAACGAGTCCAAGAAGGGGGGTGAGCACGAGTGGCCTCCAATATGTGGCTTTTTGTTCACTATTTCGCATTTTGTTCCAATCAGTTATTGTGCTGCACACAAAATAAGGGCTGGCTGGAACGACCCGAGCATCCAAAACTAGAAGAGCAATGTCAAGCGTAAGAATAAATACTTTTGACATCATCCAAAACATAGACCAAAGGTTGAATGCAGTGAATATATCTTCAGTGAGTTGGTTCCATTTCGCAAACTTTTTATTTCTAAAAAATTATGTCTCCAGAATCCTTATCTGCCTCGTTATGTGTTCGACAGCATCATGTGTTCATTACGTTCATGCGATCGGCGAGTGGTCAGAGCCAAAAGATTTGGAACTATATGGCGACAGCTTAAAAGATGTTCGCATCAAGCTTTCATGCGTTTATAGCAAAAATACAGGTCTGATTACGGAAGGAGAAGAAGACTCTTCAGGCATTGAACCATGTGTAAGTATCGGCGAGTCTTTAACCGCTGCAGGCGCGGTTTTGGACCACGAAAATCCAGAGATTATAGTGCAGTATAAAGATCGTGATAAAGATGAAGATCAATGTAAGTTTGGTTGGATACCGTTCTACTTTTCATTCACTCTATGGCCTTGTCGCGCAACGGCGACAAGTTATGCAAGTTTGGTCGTGCATCGTTTAGATACTGGACAGACATCGGAGTCTGCGGTAGCAATCATGGAGCAAACGTTTATGGGTATTGGCGGCCTTGCTCTTTGGGCATTCGACTTTAGAAAAGATCCTTCGCCAGATCATTATCGGAAACAACTTGCGGCTAATTTTATGACCTTCGTGCGCAATAAAGTTTATACTCAAGCTCATATAAAAAATCGAAGTCAAACATCCGTGACTCGGGAGCCTCGCTAGCATGGAGGTTCTAGGGATTATTCTTCTCTTAGGCATGATGGGGCTATCTGTCGAAAGCCAGTCGATGTCGCCACAAACATTCTTTGATGTCTTGGGGCAGGGAAGCAATGATATGGACTGCCGTCCTGCAACGCAGGAGGAGCTTGCACGTGCTGGTGACCTGCCGACCGGTAAGGCTGCGACGTTTCACTTACGCGGTTTTTATCGTTGCGAAAGAGATGTTTTTGAATATGGCGAACGAAATTCCTTTGTGAATTTTGTAACTAAGAATTCTGGTCAGCATGCAAAACTGGTGGCTAGACAGGTGAAACGACTGCGGTCTACGTCGACCGATAAAATTGGTGTTGAAGTGGATACTGATCAGGCACTCGCGTCAATCAAGCCGTATCTCTTAACAACTTATGAAACAGCACTCCATGAGACACTGGGTGCGGATCACGTTCTGAAATTGAGCGGTAGTTTGCAAGCAAGTGACATACTACGAATACAAGTACGACGTCTTGATGACGCTTCGTCGTTGTTTCGTGCAAAAATCTATCGATAAAGTTCAGGGAGGGGCGAATGGATCGATCTATGATTCGTCCTCTAGGCTTTTTAATATTTCTTTGTACTTTGTTTTTAGTTCCTCGAAGGGGATTTGCCATTGAGCAAGCTGTTGCTCTTGATATTCGTTGGATGGGTACGGATCTTATCGATGAATTCGTTCATGATTTAGAAATGCGCCCGCCCTTTGCCGTACCAACTCTAGTGACGCTGATTGACCTGAATGCACCGGTGGGGCTTGACGAACGATTTGAACTGACTGCTGAGAATCACTTGATCGATCTACTGCTAACTCATACTCAAACGCGGGTTCAGCTTGGATACTGTGCGGCGTGCAGGAAATTTGTTGTTAAATCGACGCGTGCTGGAACTTACATGGGACGTGGTGGCGACCAACCCGAGCTTCTAAAAGATTTGTCGTCCACGGGTGGTGCAAACTTTGGCTTATCGCTAAATTTTGAAGCGGAAGGTACTGCACTCGTGCTTCGCGCCCAGATATTTCGTTTAACCGAGCCAGGGCAACCAATTTTTTGGAGTCGTAGTTATTCTACGAGCACTGCAAGTCGGCTATCATTGCAAAAAGATGATAAGTTAATGAGTTTGGCGGAAGCTCAAGCTATTCAAGACGATATCATCCATAAACGCGATCCCTTAGAGTGGGTCTCACGTGTGACCATGACGATGTATTCGGTAAGTGGGGACTCTAGCACGTCTGCTGGTGCGTCAACCATTGCCCCACTGCTCTTTGCCGAACAAAGCGTCGAAGGCGTACTGTTGCCGCGTCGTAACCGTCGGATGGCGTTCACCGTCGGCGCCACAAGCATCGATAATTCTATGCAAGGATTTATGGTCGGTGGTCATTTTGCACAGTTGCTTTTTCGCGATGAACCTAGTCGCTCCAGTCCTGATCTTTATTTTACGCTTGGTTTTCATTATTTTAGATTGAGAGGCCCCGGAGCAGCGCCATTTGCAGAAAATGAATTCGATCTTTATAAACTGATGAATTCCTCGGTCGAGCCGCGAGCAGCCTTTGTTGCCTATCGACTTGGTGTCGAGCTATACGCAAAGCATCGGTTGGGTGCGCTGTTTTTTATAGAGAATTCACCAAAATTTGATAAAAGCCAAATTATTGCCAATCAAAAATTTATCGGGATTCCTTATCATGGCTTCGGGCTAGGAATGTTGGTGAAATGGTGAGGCAATATTCTTTTATTCACTGGATGATTTGTTTGTCAGCATTCATGTGGCCGATAAAGAGCTACGCTTTGTTATCGCAGACACAGCAAGATTTTACCATTCTACGCGATGCTCTTCTCCTGCAGCAGGAGATAGATCCAAATTGGTCGCAGAATTTAGGCCCTGTATTGGTGGCGCCACCACAGCATTTATGGGAAGAGTCGCGTACCGACTTTGCATCGGCGACTATGAGTCTTTTAAAAGAGGTATGGACGGGGTCTGGAAGCTTAATCGCTTGTAGTGAATGTGCATCAGCAAAAACAAGAGTTTCGACCGATCATCAAGTCCAATTCTCCTCAGGACCATTGTCTCATAATGAGTTGATTGGGTTGCTTGCTAACGAGCGCTATATCAATGCAAAAACTGTTCTGTATGTTCGTGAGACGGCAAAAGGTATCGAGCTTAAGATCATTCGGATCAGTGATGGCGCTATCATGTATCAAAAATTAGCTGATTCAACTGAGGACCTTGAATCTGCGAAACCACGACTTCATCTTGTGGATGAAATGGAAAGACGAAAACGCGGTGAGGCGCTTGCCTATACTTTTATTGAGTTGGGTTTTTACCCGAACCCCTTAGCGCATATTTCGTTTCTGGAGCAATGGGGTCAAGCGAATCAACATATGACTGGAGTGACTTTGGCGTTGACCGGACCTAATATGTCGCTTGGTGTTACATATCGTTATTTTCTAAGTACAAATCCAAAAATCCAAGTAGGTGGGTCCGTTTTGTTTCCGCTCCAGAACGCCTTAAAGCTTTCCCAAGGGAATAATTCCAGCTTTTTGGTGGTGGCAGCAACAGCTCAATATGCGTTCTCCCCGACATTTGGGGTTTTTGCGTCTGGAAATTCTGCGGGGACGATTTCCACAGGTATCAGTCTTTATAACCCGATTTGGTTCCCGTTTATGCTGTGACGATTTGTTTTGAGGAAAT
>CAZUYQ010000049.1:0-7649 GCA_964624705.1 uncultured Polynucleobacter sp. | reverse complement strand
GTGACCAGTTGCGTCTCCTCGCGAGCTTTTTGGACCTATGTCATAGATGACAAGGTCAACAAGGATTTACCAAAGCGTGAAGAAGGCAAGGTGGACGTGCCGCCACCCGACGCACGTCAGCAAATTAGAATTGTTTACAATGACGGTGCTGCACAGACAGAAGTTTATGTCCCGGTGATTGCGTCGGGTCAGCAGGTTTTGATCGATCAGAAATCAAGTGCAGCACCTACGGGGTTGGCAATCGTGCCTTATTCGCCAACACCAGCAGATAAGAGTTTAGATGATGCTTATGTGCAATCTGGACAGCCCGTGAATTCAAAGGCAGCGCCAGTAAGTATTGTAAAAACTCAGGAGATGATGCGGAAGTTTATTCGCAGCGGGGATTATCCGATCGCTCTGCAATATGCCGAGCAAATTCTTGCCCGTTACCCAAATCATGCTGAAACATTAAGAACGAAGGGATCATTGCTTCTCAAATTAGGGGAGCGTGATGCTGCTTTGGAGGCCTACCGCAAGGCCGAAGACATCGAGCCAGATGCGAGAGTGCGCGATACGATAAAAAGTATTGAATCGTCAGAGCGTCGCGGTAAACGCGCCGAATAGACAATTGGATTTAAGTGCATACAAAGACTAGGAGACGTCTCATGATATCTAAAACTATGTTGTTACTTACAGTTCTAAGTATAAATGGATCTGTTTCAGCCCAGGAGTCGTCGGCAACTTCAGTGCAGACGCCAAATTCGGTGGCTGCAGATGCAAAAGCTATCAGTGACCGTTTTATTCAAATTCTTGAGGAAGAATGTCCGGTCAATATATGCAATGCGATCGGCTGTGAAACGACTAGGTTTCAGACCTTAGACGAGAATCAAGATTCTTCTTTACCCGGCATGGGAACGGGTGAAGCGACTGCAAAATCTGTTCAATATAAGCTTGCATCCGTGCGCTGTGAATTTACGTACGAACCCACCTTTGATGAAAAAAAATTAGCGAGTCTTCGTCAGCGCCTAACCCAGAGGGTGCGCCAAGGAAATGTCGCGATTCAGTTAGTCTCAAGAAAACTTCTGCCGAAAGAAGAAATTGCATCTTCGACCATTAAACCGCTTGGAAAAACGGTCGATCAATCGGCAAGCAGTATTCTGTTAATGACGTTCGCGCCGTTTTTACCATGGTTAACGATTCTTTTCCTATTAGCGGTAACGGCAGTGACTGTAATCTTTCTGTTGAAACGACCTAAGCGTTTACCCGTCATTCCCGGAATGGGGAAACCGTCGGAAGACGATGCTGGAGCTAAGATTCCGGCTGCGATGTTGATGGATCGCACGGTCGCGTTGCGGGCCGCTTATCAAGAACATGCAAAGTTAGCTGAACTGGCAATTCGTCCGTTATTGGAATCAGGAGATTTAGAAGAGCTCTGCCGCATTCTAAAACATTTTGGTCCTGAGCTTATTACGCCCTTTAAGGAACGAGGACAATTCTCAGCTCGACTCGACGAGCTAGCAGAAAAGTATCAAAGCTATGAAGGCAATGATTCTACTGTAGAGTTTTGGCAGTTTTTAGAGAGGTCTGATCGCCGTCTTACGGCTGCTAAAGTTCGTATTGCTTCGGAACCACTGAAAGACGAATTCGGGTTTATGGACAACATGAATGTCGATGAGTTGATTGGTCTATTGCGTGAATTAACCGAAGCCGAAGGCATTGCGATTGTCGTAAATGGACCTGCCAGGCTTCGTGCAGAATTATTTACGAAGGCTGGATCGCGATTTGTCACGACATTCATTGCATATTTAGGCGGAAATGAACGTTTATCTGATCAGTTTGTGAGAACAAGCGTACAAAAAGCACGAAAAATATTCGAAGAAAAAGGCTCTGAACTTAAAGTTGTTCAACTGAATCGGGTGCCATTATTTGAAGAGGCGTTGAATGCACTTGGCAGCACCGAGCGTCATAAACTTATTGTTGAAATGCAGAAGTCTCAACCTGCGGTTTTAAGTGCGATGGCTCCGAGGATGTTCCTAGACGCTTCCCTTGCAAAAATTCCGGATGAAGTTTTAACCGAAGCTTTCCTGCAAGTCACTCCAAAAGCTGCCGCAGCTTATATCGATTCGCTAGCGGGCGAGATCGAGGTGATGTCTCGGTTGAAACCGCGACTGCAAGAGGCGATTAAGCGCTATATTGGGCAGGACCTTGTAGATCTGGGGCTAGTAAAAGAAGCGCGTAGCACAATTTCCCAGTATATCAAAGATCGCGATGCGGCTGGCGTGATTGATCTCGGCAAGATCAATGCATCATTGCTGCAATGAGATAGGGGACGGCATGAGTATTTTTTTTAGACTTCTAAGATCTCTATTGCTAGGTTTGGTGTTCCTCTCAATAGCTAGTTGCTATGATGGTTGGGAACCTCGCAGTAACGGCAATGGAACGGGCGAGCCCAATCCCCCAACCAACGTCACAAAGCCGATTTTTTATCTCGAATTTCTACCCATCTACCTGAATGATGATGCCCTAAATACCACAAGTTGCTTTGGCGCTACCGGTACCGAATCCTATAGGTCCAAGGAGTGGCAAATGCGGACGAGTGGCATAGAAAAGGCTTTGACGGATTCCGTCCAGGACTTGCGAACTTTTTCGGTGGGAATAGCTCCTGCTGATTGCAATACACTAGATACAATTGAGACCAAAGCGATCAGCTCGACTGCCCTGGAATCGATTGCAGACGATCCGCTCGACCGACCGATCATTCAGTTAAAGGCCATTTTTTGGGATGGCGATGTCCCTGGTTTATTCTCTTCTGCAGTAACGCGTGAAAACTGGAGCTCGGCGACCATACTAAAGTCACGAGGACGAAAAGTTTTAAGTCTTGTGTATTTTGTTCGTAGTAATAAGGCAATTGGGCACTTTAGTAATTGGTACGGCGTCCGCTCTGCTAGCACGAACTCGTCTAGGGTCTTGGTAGGAACGCCGATTGATACTGTAAATCCGACCGCTGCCGGCGAATCGCTCCGCGCTTCTTTAGCAGTGTCAGATGCCAATGCTGTAGTGAGTTGGGTTCTTACAGAGGCTGCAAAATTATAATGCTAAAAAATATGAGCCACATCATTTTACGTCTCACATTTTTTGTGATGTTATTTGTGCTTACAAGCTGTGGTCCCAAAACACCTTTAAGTGATGAACGTGGCTTTTTGCAAGTGATGGGCGCCTATCAAGTTCAAGAAGAGGGCGTGTCCTATGTTTTCTTCGAAATTCATGAAAATCCAGAGATTTTAACGAATATTCAGTTGTTTTACGCGACCGACACTGGTTTTTTACCGCCGTCAGGCAGACAAACTGAATGGCAAAAAATCGATTTCGCAACCGATGGAGTGCATCAACATCGTCTTCTAAGCTGTGCTAGTAGAACTCTTTGTGGAAGTTTCTCGTGGCCCAGCAATTTGAACATATACCGAGTTCATCTAAAAATGCTTTATAATCCAGAGGGCTCGGCCACACTTCAGGACTCTAGCAGTTTGATCTATATGTCCACGCCCAGTGTGACAAGCTTCGGTGTATTCGATGGATCAAATGAACACGTACAGATCCGTAATGAGGATAACTTTGGTATTCCAAACCGATTGGCAGCGCCCAATTACGGTATGACCAGGCGATTTGTGGTGCGTGGCCCGACGGCAGCTATTGTTTCGGCTGATTCCATGAAAGCTCTAGCCTCGACACAGCAGGATAATTATTTGTTCCCTGCAACATTTTGCAATACCGATAGTCAGGCTAAAGTTGTGAAGGACTTTCTGGGTTATAAGAGTTGGCTGTCCGATACCTATTCGATGAGCGATGGCAGTAACGGTGTGTGCTTTGGCATTGATTATCTAGACCGCAATGGCAATCTTTTAGCGAATCACAATGGATTTGCGAGACGAAACCCAAGATTCAATACTGGCAGCTATCGTTATACAACGCCTCTTACGGCGTCGGTGAAAGTACCGATTGTCATTGCCTACTGTCCAGATGCGACCGGGGCTGAGACGGCGCGTGATCAAACGTTTCTCGATTATCAGAAAGTATTGATAGGAGCTCCAGGGGCAGCTGAGGATTTATGTTTTTCCATTTCATCAGCAGACTCATTTCGCGTTGCATTTAGAAATCTTCTTGCCGCAAAATTATCTGCGGCAAAGACGACAAGTACCGGTCTAAGTGATTTTGTTTATACGATTGTTCTACACCAAAATTTGACTTCGGAATTTAGAACGATTCACCAAATTATTGCTGAAGAAACAACAACGATTATTAATGCAGAAGATGCCCTTTCATCACCGCGGCTGGTCGGCGCCTTTGTTTATGATAGCCGCAGTGACTTTAAGCCGACAAGCGAGCAGCAGAAGCGCATTATTTGGTGTCCGCAAACAAGGCCCATCGATCCGTCGAAACCGATCACTGAGGTAGAAGATGCAAACTGTATCGTGCAAGATGTTGCGAAGATTGATTTGCAGTTTCTTAACTTTGTCGTCTCGATGGGGCCTTTCCCCACATTGACGGGCTACAAGGACTACGTGGCGGAGCATGGTGACCGCGGTGTTGCCCGCAGCCCCGAACTTTCTTTCGCGTCTGTTCCGCAGAACGGTATGACCTTTCATGAATCTGAGACTCAGACAGTGACATACTTTGATTCTGAAAAGTTAGTGATTGGTGCAAATAATTACGCAAGGGTGTGTTGGGAGAAAGAGGGGGCATCGCTTCTGAATAGCCTTCGCTTAAGAGAACTTGGTCAGGACGCGGCAACACCAGGTTTGACTATGCGTTTAGCGGAATCGTCCTGGCGCGCGGGTACTGGTTTGGGGACTTACCGCATAGGGGTCGCGTGGGATCAGGCGTTTGTTGGCAAGGTCACTTATCGCTCGAGCCTGCTCGGCACGTTTGTCTCGATTATTCCCTTCTCACAGTCGTTTAGCTCTTATCAGATGCTGGGGGACACAAAGTGGCTTATGAACGACATGGATATCGGAAATTTAATTCAGGTTTGTTCCGGCTTTTGCCAGCATCCTTATTTTGATGAAGCGGGAAATTACCAAGTCTCAGTTAATTATAATAACGCTCAACTTACGGGTTGCGTTACTCCAAAATATCCGGTGTTTGGCGAATGAAAATATTCCTATTTTTAATTTTGAATTTAATGAATGTCGCTGCATTTAGTGCTGAGGCCGATCTCCCTGCGAAACCTGCAGGTAAGAAAACTCCCCTTGTTTGGACAGAAACGGCGCCTGTTAGCGATGCCACGCTCTGGGATGAGACCATGGCCTCTGTTGAAAACCCTAGAGCCTATGACTGGCGTCGAGCGTCCTGGGAACTTGATCTCGGTTATTTAGAAGTCGACGAAAGAACCGTGTTTCAATCGTCTGGTTATCAATTAGGGATCGCAGTTCCGACGGGCAACGGATGGGCAATCCGTGGCGGCCTCCGAAGGATCATCACTAAAGGGACCGCTAGCGGTGATCTCATTGAAACAACACCGTTTCGCCAAACAGCGCAGCCAACTCGCTACGAGATTTACGGTCTTGTTGACTACAGTTTGGCCGAGGGAAGATTGTTTACGAGATTATCCCCTTTGATTGGTGATTCCGAACATGTTTTGGCTTTACAGCTTGGTGGGCACTACACGCACCCGTCAGCTCATCTGATGCCCAAACGCGAGGCGGACGTCGACCGTGTCAACGGTCAGCGACCAGGGTATTCAAGTTTTGTTTTGCATACCGGACTTCGTTACACGATGTATCTGCCGCAAGGTATCGGATTCTTTATGTCACCTGCGGTGGAGTATCCTATTTCAAAAATAGAGGGCTCGTTGTTTCGCTGGTATAGCTTTACGGTGGGAACGGTCGTTTCGTTTAGTGATAAGATCGAGAGAAAAGAACCCAAGGACTCATCGCGATGAGAACACTCATTTGTCTGATATTCACAGTGTTGAGCCTGGGTCCAATCGCTCTACTTGCCGCAGTGCCTGTTCAAGGCTCAGGCTTTATTTCGACGACCGACTCCTTAACCCGGGCCCGTGCAGCGATCGATCGCGGTGATCTGATCGAGGCCAAATTTCGCTATGCAGAAATTTCTTTTAATGATTCAAATTGGGTCGAAAAAAGTGAGGACGCGCTGCGGAAGATGCTTATCGATGGTCATCCAGAAGCAGCATGGCGGGTAGCGATGCTGCTCAGGAGAGTCGGTAAGCCGGTTGAGGATTTAGACTATTATACAAAGCTCGCTGCCCTGCTTGCCGGAGCTTGTCCATTAGGTGAAGCGACTGAGCCAGAATCGTTTGATGATTTAGTCGGGGCGTACGCGGCTCGTTACTATCAAAAATACTCAGGCGCCGCTCCCGAGTTGCAGAGCCCGATGGAGCGAGCGAGCGACGGACGAGACATTGCTAGTTTTAATGTGACGCAGGTGCCCTTCCTATCAGATCTGAGTCGTGTCAAATTGGTGCGTGGCTCTGGATGCCGTTTTTATCGCGGAGATATCACCACAAGGGCAGAAGCCGAAGAGGCTGAATTGCGTCATTTGTTAACCTATGTGAAACGCATTATGAAGAACGGTGTATCGCGACCTCAGAGTGATGAACGCGTGTATGTTCGACTTCTGGAACTTGCCACGAGATTAAACTACACGGACTTGTCCTCGAATTTGATCCGGATACTTGCACCGATTGAAGCAAAAGTTTGGCTGCAATTGACTGAGAGCGACCGTAGGTTTTTATGGTCGACCCTTCAAGCAAATGAAAAAGTTCCTGCGTCGACAGTGCCAATTGGCTCCAAAGAAGATGAATTGATCGCGTCCATTATTCTTCATACCTCTGATGCAGACGTCACAAAATGGTTAGCATTGGTTGATTTTGATCATTGGTCGGCTGATCGCCGCGAGAAATTATATGATTACCTCGACCGCTTGCCGGTATTCGTCGGCAAGGGGCAGATCTTGATTAGGCGTGCTCTGCTCGCGTATGAACGGGGACAAATTAAGGAATCGCTAGCATTTTTGCGACGGATCTTAGTGACTCATGATGATGTTGATATCAATGCGCAGGTAGCTGTGGATGATACAAGTCTTGAAGAAGTCCAAGGGATGGCTCTGCGACTAGTTCAAGAAATTTTAACTCGTTATCAGTATGATCAAACTATTTTGGCAGTAGTGCAATCGACTGTGCCGCCGACAGAATGGCGACGTATTTACCGTAGTCTGTTACTTGAACACGCATTGGTCGGGGATGTCGAGAGTTACAAGCGACTTAAAAACGATCTCGTTACGCATGGTTTTAAGAAAACAGGCCCACGCCTTTCCGATGATTCGATTCAGGTGTTGGATGCAATCGCAGCGAGAAAAATCAAAGACCTCAGTCAGCTCGCAACCGCATGGAATCGGTCAAGTCACGGTGAATTTCGCCGGATGATGCGTGATTTGGCGATTCATGTTTCGGCTTTAAGTGACGATGATTTTAGGCGGGCGAAGGGCGTGCTTGCGGTTTTTTTACCAATTTTAGAAGCCGATAAGGGGCGGGGTAAAGACCTGCAGGTGACGACCGATTTTATAAGGACATTCTCTCGCAGTGATATCAGCGGCAAAGAGGCGGTTGGTGCATCTATCGAAGGCGGTGTGACTCATGCGGGGGCCGCGAA
>CAZUYQ010000048.1:32048-33060 GCA_964624705.1 uncultured Polynucleobacter sp. | reverse complement strand
TTGGCCCAAAAGGCCAACCCTTTTTTGCGTTGCGTGCGTGACGGATGCGTGACGACGATCGGAAACAAACCGAAATCAGTTACCGGACGAGTCTGAGTGCAGGTCGGGAAACAGTGGTTTCATTGATTCTTTTGGACCGTGCACTCACACCAAAAAGTTTTGCAACGTTCCTAACAGCTCCGCCCAGCAGATGAACGTAATCCATCGTGGTCTTAAGCGACTTGTGACCGCAGATCTCACGGACCGTGTTGACGTCGGTTCCCTCAGCAATCATCAACGTTGTTGCGGTGTGTCTTAGATCATGAAACCGGATGCGGCGTATTCCTGCTTCGCGGCAGTCGGCTTGAAAGTACGTCCTTGAGAAAATCTCGTGACACACTGGCTTACCATCAACCCGCAGAAGAACGTCGCACTATGAGCGATTGATTGCGCTACTACAAGTGATCTCAATTCCTCACGAAGTTCTTCATTACACGGAACATACCGCGGCGGCGTCCGCCATTTCAACGGACCGAAATCCTGCTTCACACGGTCAAACTGCCTCTGGATGTAGAGTAGTTCACCATCGTGGACAACATCCTGTGGTTTGAGTCCCCAGATTTCCCCCGCACGAAGAGCCGTGTTCAGTGCCAGAAGATACACCACGTAAACCCAGCGCAGATCTGAGCCTCTTGGATATTTGCGGTCAGCAAACGTCAAGAACGCCTCAGCCTCATGCCGCTCCCAAAAACTAACACCCGTTGGTACGGATTTCAGTTTCTGAAAACCAGAACTTGGATTGTACGGGAGCCTCCGGTGTTTCACCGCAAATGTCAGCACCGCAGTTATGACTTCCGTCTTGCGATTCACGGTTGCAGGTCTTAAACCAAGTTCAAGCTGGCGGTTTTGAAAATCCGACAGGAACTCAGGCTGAAGTCTGATGGGACTGAATGATCCCATCACAGGCAAAATCTCAGCAAGAACACCGCGGGTCCGCTTTAAGTGACCAGGGCTAAATTCTTTTGCACGGTGC
>CAZUYQ010000048.1:23691-32038 GCA_964624705.1 uncultured Polynucleobacter sp. | reverse complement strand
ACCAGCACGCTTTTGTTCGCGCTTCCGTAATTTGAATTCTTCGTAAAATGCTTGAGCTTCACTTTTAGTGCAGAACCGACGTCTGAGGCGCTTTGATCCTCGACCGTGGGTGCAAAACTCAACTTCATACTTCGTATCACCATTCTTTGTCTTAAATCTTCTAACGGACATTCTTATGCTCCAGTCCCCCAAACGATGTTGGGTTTTGGGCGATGATCCATTCACGTAAGACGCTCGTTCGCAGATACAAAAGTCGATTGAATTTCAGAAAGAGGTGGTCGGGAACTTTTCTTAACCGTTTGCGGTAATGCCAATCGTAGATCGTCTTCACAGAAATATCTAAAAGACTCGCCACCGCGTCTGGTTTTAAAAGCTCCGGCAAATTGTCAAAGAGCATCGGTCTTGTCTGCAGTGCAGTAGCTCGACCATTGGTGGTGACTATATCAATAGATGGTGCTTGTTGCCATGACTTCGTATGTGATGTTTGGTTGCAAAACAAGTGCAACGCAGTGTCGTTCCAATGGTCATCTAAAGTGACTCGGGTGCTTGGTTTTGAAATCTTAGGGGCTATGGGGTAGGGGGACTAAATTCGTCTGACTCCTACCTGCGGCAATTTCATTGGCATTTTTTAGGGGCTCATTGCCCACCTGTTCGGCAGGGGTGGGGGCAGGCTCTCTTGATCGGTGCAAAAGGGGAACATCGATGACTGAGCTCAATTTTATTTTTTTGCCGCCCGTAAATAAATTTGCGTTATGGGGCTCCTTAAGGAGTTCCCTGAGTAGCATCCAACCAAATTGGGGCTTAGCAACATAAGAATTGGCTTTGGCCCATTCGCGTTCGAGCATCTTGCCAAGTGATTCGGACTCGACCACATACCAGATGGCAAAATACTTTCGCCTTTCCCCATAAGCCGCAAATACTTTCGCATACCGCGATGCATTCTTGGGAGAGAATTCGAGCTCAAGCCCAACTCCCTCGTAACCATTTGGGGTCTTGACTGCAACGATGGCGTCGGGACAAAGATCTTGGGCAAAGCGGTCACGAGTCTTTGGCATCTGCCTTCGCATGGACTGCTCCGTTCGCCACGACGACACCATCCCGAAGCGTTCGAGCACGAGTCGGAGTTCTGTCAAAGTGGTGTCGTGCTCAAGACAGTTGCGGTTGATCTTTTCTAAGAAGCTGTCCCTTTGAATTTTGTATGCTCCAAACTGCGAAAGACTCCACACGAGTTCGCCCGATGCGAGGCCGTGTGTTCGCTTGATGAGCTTCTCGCGTTCGAGTTTGCGCAGGCGTCTTAGCACTGTCTTCTTATCGATCTCAGAGAATACGCGGCGGGTGATCTGGGATGTAGTCATCATTTCATAATCGCCAAGGGTCTCAAGAAATTTTAGGTCACGTTCTGTGATGACTGTCATCAAGCACCTCCAAGAATGTCATTCACAAGATTGTCGGTGACGGCTTCTGGTTTGGCCGTGGCCTTTTTGAGTTTCAAGGTAAGGGCTTCAACTTCTTGACTAAGACGCCAGGCTTGATTCTCAAAGTGGGCTGCTTTACCTTCGCTCTTATTTAGTGCATTGCGAAGTTCGGTAATGTCATTCAAAAGTGCGACGTATTCGCCTCGTAAAATGATCATCCGCTCTTTCACGTATTGGTAAATCATGTCTGCTACCCTCCAGGTGATGAAGATGGCCAAGGCGATGCCGCCAAGCCAAAAGAGAAGTTTGAATATTGCTTCGATGGTTGGTGCGATGTGACGATCCCAGTAGCGAGACGCCTTATAGAGGATGCGGTCGATATTGATTGCGATGAGTCCAAAAATACCAAGCAAGACAAACGAGATAATGCCCTGGGATTTATCTGACATGCAGATTCTCCTTCAATGAGGGTTAACTTTGTTTGTGGCTAAAAGATAAGAGCCGGGTCAGTGTGGCGTTTTGTTGCTGTGTAAAGTTCTATCAAGAACTGTGCCGAACATATGACATAGCAAGTGACTGAAATGATTAGAGCGCACATGCGTAAAATCGCATTTCGTCTCCCATTTTGGGGACGATTTCCCATTTTTGGTACGATCACCGCAGAAATTTTGATGCGTGTGTCGCCAATGGGCCGGAAAATTGGTGCTTTTTGAGTGGAGTGATTGCGACTGAAAATAGTCTGCGGGACAAATTTGTGTGTGAGATTTCAATAGATTGCGAACAAAGACTAGCGAAAAGTCATTCTCGGTATTTTAATTCCTCCTTCCTATTAATTACCGCAGCGATTTCATGTTGGGGATGGCGAATTATATAACAAAAGGCTTTGATCAAACAATCATCATTTCAATCTTCTTCGATCTCGGCTACGAGCTTGCTAGGCTTGATATTCAATGCTGCCGCGAGCTTATAAACCACTGGCAACGTCACGTTTTTTAATCCGCGTTCAATTTGACTCATATAACTACGATCGATCTCTGCCCTGTGAGCGAGTTCATCTTGGGTAATATTAATCTTCTGCCGGTAACGTTTAACAGCGTCGCCAAACTTTTCAGCAATTGATTTCGCAGGTTGTGTTCTTTTACTTGCCATTGAGTAGAACTATCTCACACTTTCGTGTGAGATAGAACCCTCACAGAACCCGCCGTGCAGATTTCCCGCAACGGGCTCTTCAAAATTTGATTCAGATTATTACGATTATACATAGGGACTCCAGCCTAGTTGTTTGAGTTTATCCATTTTGGGAGGTGTCGGCAGTTTTATGTGACTGCTGGCAATAATAGTTTTGAACTTTTCCCAGCTAAACGATCTCTTTTGGCTTCTGCGGTTCATCCATCGAAACAGATTCCATGTGACGTGATGATAATAACGCCATAGGCTCCGTCTGTTGCAGTAGTAACCGTAGTAGTTGTAATGGCCGATAAGCTTAAGTTTAGTTCGCTCCCAGATGATTCCTGTTTTCAAGTAACTTCGATTCTTCTTGATCCATTCGACGTATTCGTCCATCTTTTTATGGAGTTTCTGGCGGTGGGTCTTGATGCTGAGCGTGAGCTTTGTACTCATAAAGCGTTTGGCCCAGTAGAAGCTGAAGCTCAGGAAGTGAAAGATCCCGTTTCTGCCTTTTGTGAGATCGATGATAGCAGTTTTGTCTTCATTGAGTTCGAGTTCAAACTTGGAAAGCCGGTCCCGTAGTTCATTCAAGAATCGGTCAGCTTTTTCTTTCTTATCGAACATGAAGACCGCATCGTCAGCGTATCTCACGATGACAGCCGTGTGTGACGCGTAGTTCTTGAGGAACCACTCGTCTAGCACGTAGTGCAAATAGATATTTGCCAAGATGGGACTCATCACGGACCCTTGGGGCGTTCCCACGTCGCTTGATGTAGCGAAGTCTTCTCCAGCATGATGAATTTCAGCTTTGAGAAAACGCGCGATCAAGCCGAGGAGTCTTGGGTCTTGGATTTTGATCTGGAGTGTCTTCATCAGCTTGCGGTGTGACACCGTGTTGAAGAAGGACTTCAGATCGATCTCAACGACAAAGGAACGTTTGTTATCCTTGAGTGTCAGGTAAGTCGCTTCAATTGCATTGTGTGCCGATTTCCTCGGGCGATAACCAAAAGAATTCCTAATGAAGATGGGCTCGTAAACGGACTCGAGGACTTTACCGAGAGTCCACTCTACGATCTTGTCTTCAAATGCACTGATAGCGATGGGGCGAGTTTTACCATTGCCTTTGGGGATTAAAATTTCCTGCTTTGTCTGTGGCCTGTAGGTGCCCCTGTGGATTCTGTTTTCCAGATCTGCAAGTTTATCCTCTAGACCGCTGCTGTAGTCACCTTTTGAGATACCGTCCATTCCCTTGGCCTTCGATCCGTCTAGGGCTCGGAATGCTTCGCGAAAATTCTCCACGTTGAAGTGGGTGAGAAGATTGTTAAAGGTCACATCCTTCTCACGATTCGCGTGTAATCTTATTCGCGCCCAGCTGTTGAGAGCGAGCTCTCTCGACTCAAAGTATCGAACGCTGCGGTCCGTTTGAGAACACTGATTGCGATCCAAATTCTGTTGTCCCCGTCGCTCCATGGGCGTTACTCCACTTCATCGCTATAATGAGACAATCTGACTTCCTTCTGGAGAATGCCCAAATATCTTGAGCGTGGACTCTTGATATTTAGTTTTGCAAAATCCATTGCCACTCCAAAAGGATCTCCTCGGTACCCTACTGTACCTTGTCTGCATGCTGTGCCCTTGGACCCCGGTGGATCTGCTTTCGGATCGACAATTGTCGTCCTACTTCCAGTGTTGCCTTCGCGCGCATAATACCGTCTCGGCATCCACAATCTTTAATTTTGACGAGGCTCGACAGCTTCACTTGCGTTACGGCCTACAGACTTCCTGTCTACGCTTCAGGGTTTTCGTTACCTAGACCCAGCAAGACTCGGTACCAAGCTCCGCTTGCGGATTACTTGGGCGGGATTTATCTTTCGATAGGCCCGCTGGCACGGTAGAGCTAACGCGCGCACATATAGACAAGGATGAGGCATTTGTTGATTATAGTACACGGACTATAGTCCTAGGACTATAGTATTCAAAACAGATGTAGGAGCCTCATATGAATGACAGCTACGAAGTTATCGACCTTGCAGAGTCAGGCCATAAATCTGATGACAGGTATAGCTATGGGATTACTCGGAATGGGACTGTGATCGCTTGCTTTAGGGACATCAAGGATGCGGGCGAAGTTGCTTGGTCGATGACACTTGGCCACCTTCTGGCTGAATCGATCCATGAGGATATGCTTGATCTGTTATTTGAATATTTTTCCAGGCTTAAGGGGTTAGCTTGAGCCTGGACGCGTCGTGCTTGGTAGAATCGGGAACATACCTCTTTGGTCAGTATCGAGCATTCTGCAACCTCTCGGCTTTCATCGCGGGAGATTTTATCATAAGAACCTCTCGGCTTTCGCGGGTCACAACAAATTCAATGCTACTACTAAATTGTACCTGAGTAACCGAGGGTTACCAAGAAAGCATCTAGGAGCCGTCCGGAAACATCGACTGGAACGGGCGGGAACAAGGAGACCGTGCTAAAATTATACGGTGTACTAAGGGCTATTAAGCGACTAACATTAAGACTCTGGTGAATTCTTCGAAGGGTGGGCGTCTATGGGAAAACGGACATTTTTTGCGCTTTCATGTTGCCTAGTTTCTACTGCTCTTAGCGCTACCGACTTTACTAATCTTTGCGTAGGCGTCGAACCAAAATCATCACTTTTCGGCGTCCTAGCGGCGATGCTCGATAGCGTTGTCTTACCGGTGATGCCTCCTCTTGATTTAGAAACTTGTACGATCCTTGAGACTCGAATTCATGCTAACAAGACATTGAGCATGGATCCTTTGGAAATGAGCGGCTGGACTGTTAATGACTTAAGGCCGATTGGGTTTTTTGACGACCTCCGGCAGCTGGCGATTTACAATGTTGATACATCTCATCTTAGCGATCTCTCGCCTCTGAGCCATGCGACTCAGCTTTCCAACATCAATATCAGCCAAGCCACCGCGATCAAAGATCTCCGACCCTTGGCAAAACTCATCAACCTTCAGTCCCTGTCATTACAAGATTCTACACAGCTCCACAGCATCGCAGGATTGGAAACGTTGCCGATTCTTAGTGATATCGGTCTTTATAATATTTGCGTCGATGATCTACAAAACCTTGCTTCGGCGCCCTCTTTGAGGCGCTTGGATTATGGTTGCGTCGTTAACAACTTGGCTTTTGCGCAAGGTCTAAAACACTTAGAGCATCTACGTCTTCCGAGAGGTGACAATATCAGTGATCTGTCGCCAATCTATGGGATCAGTGGTTTGAAAGAGTTAATTATTGAAAGAAATAATAAAATACTGAACGTGCAGGGTATCGAAGCTCTATCGCATTTAACCAGAATTTATCTCGGAGAGGTCGTGAGCAGTCATCCTCTCACCGCTTTACCCGAGCTCGACTCGCTGAGGTTTGCTACCTCAGAGCAAGCCCTGTCAGATTTCAGCAAACTAAGTAAACTTAGACAACTTTCCTTCGGCGGAGCGGTGCTCGAAGATGTCTCCGGGTTATCTGGACTTAACGCATTAAAAGATCTTCAGATCTGGAACGGCAACCTTATATACTTCGGCGCCTTAAAACTACCAGCTTTGCGGACCTTGCAGGTCAATGAGCAGCATGGGGGCCTTATATTGAAGGATTTTTCGGGAATGCCTTCTCTCGAAGAAATCAGCCTCACGCACGACGGTGTTTCTGATTTGAGCCCGATCCTGCAACTAAAAAAAGTCCGAATCCTAGACATCAGCTCCAACAAGCTTATGAATCTTTCTGGATTGGAGAATTTCAAAGATCTTGAAGTTCTGAACGTAGCGTATAATAAAATTTGCAGCTTTTCCAATGAGCTTTTGAAGCTACGCTATTCACACTACAATAGCGCTGGACAGATCATTCGCCTCTCGATTTCCGGCATGAGTCAGCAAGACCTAAGCAATTGCCCATAGCATCGCCGGTTCTTTTCAATCGGAAGGATGTTGCAGAGGTGGATACTGGAGCGGAGGGAAACATCCGCAAAATCTTCAGGACGTTTTATTTTCACCGCCGGATTCGATGATCTCTAATCTGACCTATGAGTCGGCACCGGCCAATCAGCGCGATGCAGAACAGTAGCGTTCCTTTTCCGCTTAGGCTGACCGCATCTATAAAATGCTTTGTCTTAAACGGCTTGTTTGACAAAGCATTCAGAGCCATCCCGACGCCTAAGATTAAAAAAGCGATGACTGAATCTCACCACAAAAATAAAACCTCTTGAAGGTTTTGCGGACGTTTCCCTCAGCCTTTCCAGATCAATGAGCGGCATGATTTTCGATTCTACATTGCTGCTATTATGTTTCGACGAAATATGATCTAAGTCCATATCATTATCCGGATTTGCCTCAGGAGTCCGTTCTTCATATATCCATCTCTTTGTGGTAGCTTTAAGACCATTTAAAATTATTTCCTGAGGTATACGATGAAATTCAAAATGTTGAGCGTACTATATTTATTTTTTATTTTAGGAACTTCCGAAGCCAACGAAGTAAATAAAGAAGCAAGTCTTGAATCGCTTCTTTCAGCTCAAGAGATTGTTAAAATTTCTCCGGTAACAATAGGAAATCGAAAAATAGAATTAGATGCCTTTAGTTCTGGTTACTTGTGCAAAGCTCTAGGCTTTACTCGCGAGGTAAGCTTTGAGGTTGAGCTGATTTCTGGCGCGAGCGGCGCGATCGATTTTCTTAGCGTCGGCCCGTCTGGATTATTCATTAAGAAGCACCTCGATGCAGGGGTTATCATGCTGACTCTTCTTAAGTCTATAACCTGTGCTAAATAAGCGTTAAAACAAATAAAACAAGATTCCCCGAACCGGTCGTTGAGTTTTCAACTTTAGGTCAGATTGCGGATGTTCCCGTCTGCTCCACTGGCGTGGCGGCATGATGTAGGCCTTGTCCTGCAAACGTTTCAATTCCTACGTCGGAGTTGAGGCACACAAACGACCTAAGTCCCAAGCTCTTAGTGGAGCTTGGGATTTTTATTTGCATGAATTAAACCTTCGATTTCAGTCATCGGCACCGGAGAAATGTCCCAAACATTAACACCAACATGACCTCCACTTGCTCCGCTTGGGAGTTTATGAAATCTGGAGCGCCGGTCTCGTGGATGAAGAGGATACTGTTCTAGAAGTGCCAATTCTTAAGAAGGATATATGGGCTAAATGATTCTATCGGAAAATCGTCTCCCAACATCTGAACTCGGAAGTTATATTCACGTCTATCCGGAATGAGACGCCATAGATCGGCACAAGTCATTTTGTACGATCCGACTGTTGAATCCAAATTCTTCGTCAGGACATAGTCGTCGCCATTGGGGGTATAGTTGCGCAAGTCAGTTGTTGTTTGTCCAATGAACTTTAACGTAATCCCCCCAAGGGGATAAGTGCTGGTCCATTTCAACTCAAAGCTCTTTCCAGCCTCTTGAGGACTCCCATATTCGTAGCAGTAAAGCCAAAATCCAGAGGTTGAAAACGCGTTCGGACCCCATTCGATATGAACGAGTTCCTCCAATAATCTATCAAAGGTCGGTGTCATCAAGCGGACAACAGGTTTTAGGGTATCAAAGAACCCCTGTGAACTCATAACGTCAACAATGACGTCGCCGCGGCTCAGAATTGTTAAACCCTGGATACTATTTAGAGCCTCCTCAAAAGACTTGGTCGCCTCTGTAAGGTTCTCACTATAGAAGTCACGTTCCTTTTTTTGACCGTTAAAAATCAAGGCATTTACAGATAAACCGTGTGCCGCAACGAACGT
>CAZUYQ010000048.1:0-23681 GCA_964624705.1 uncultured Polynucleobacter sp. | reverse complement strand
GCTCTTGCGCCTGAAGCTCATTTTTAAACTGTAGTCGTTTATCTTGCAACGCAGTCAACTGCAATCGAAGGTCAGAGTCTTTTTCTGTCGCCAATTTTTTCTCTATGATCGATATTTGCGAGTCGGTTTCATTCGAACGGATTTGGAGTTCTGCCTTTTTCGATTCGAACAAACTCAATTGTTGGCGAACCTGCTCAATCTCCGTTGCATCTTGTCCGCCAGCGGCAATTAAAGCGATCAGCTGATTATCAATCGTAGCAATCTTAACATAAAGCGCTTGGACAGCGAGTTCGCGCTCAGTTATCAATTGACTCACGCCAGCAGATATTGTGGAAAGGAACGGGTTTACGGGCACCACACGTTGATTTTCAACGCAATGAACACGATCCCGCAATAACGAAGCTTCTGGACACGTAGTACGCCAAACCAAATCGCGCTCAACATAATATAAATAGGTTGGCCCGGCCTGGTCAGAGATATTTAAATTCGTCGCAATATCTTTTGATTGACTAGCAGTATCGACGCTTGCATGGCAGCCCAACAGGAACACGACGGTTGTTATTGCAAGTGGTTTTCGAAATAGTGTCATGCTCGCCCTCATTGATATATTGCTGCATTGTGCGGCACTTATAAGAGCTATTTTCAGCTTTGTAAATGAGTTAGAGAAAAATCTGAACACAAATTGTGTCTAAATGCATAAATCCTATAAATACAATTGGTTGTAATTTAAGATAGCTACGGTTGCTGAGCTTTCGCAAACTCCGCCGCAGCCCGGCCAAAGCGATTAGCTTTTGGGGCCTGGTGCGGATGCGAGCGTTCAAAACCAATTTGATAGAGCGTCGCAAGAATCCCGGGATGGTCGTGAATATCAATACCAGCCTGCAGCCATTGAGCACTATGTAGCCCTAAAATAAAACCGGCGACCGCAATCGATTGCTCATCATTCAGTAACGTGTTGACGATCGCGGGTTTGCCTGGCGTTCCGCTGAGCGGCTGCCGCGGACGGGAAGTAAGCAAGTTGAATAAAATGCCGCGTATCCACGGTCGGCGTTGGCTTTGAAGCTCAACCCAGTCCTCCACGATGACATTTTTACGTTTCGGAGCGAACTCGTGGTTGAGCGTGGTTCATATGGTCAAGGAAGCTTACTTTCTATCGAGAGAATGGCGCCGGCGATGTCAGTGACGCTAAGATTAAATTTCCCATCAGCGTCTGTGAATGCCCGTAGATTGAGGATTTTATCAAAGTCAAATCCGTGTCGGTATCGCTCTCGCAAAAACCAACGCGAGCAAGCCAACCAGCGCCAATCGAGGATTTGAGGTCGTTATCGATCGCGACGGAGGCGCTGGTGACTCGTTGTAAGATAGCTCGCATTCCATTTAGAAGCTGGTTCAGCGGCGTTTTGATGGCATTGTCAAGTTTCCGGAAGCTCTACTAGCGAATACTCTCTATGAGACTAATCGGTTTTTTTCATGAGAATAATGGTGCCGTTGACGAGATTTAAGTCGCAAATGTCAGCGAATTCTCCAATACAAATAGTGTTAAGAGAAGAGCCCACCAACGTCCCGCGGTAGAAATATCCTTCCTTCTTTCCTTCAGCAGCTCCAGGTCAGTAAGAAGTGTTTTGTAGTCGACCTGCAATCTGATTTCATTTGACAGCATTGTTTCCGGAAACTCCCCAGGTGTCCTGATGGACAGATTCCGTCCATCACGAACCGTCAGATGCGTCATATCCACGAGGTCAATTATATGCGAGATGTAAATTCCTTGACGACGGATCGGAATCGCAGATATACGCGAGCGATTGATCGATCAGAAATGCGTTTTCCACCCCATTTTAAACAGAGGGTCAGTGTGTTATGATTCGTTTCGACGGAATCGTTGAGTTTCCGGCCCTATGGCAACTACATATCATAGGAAAATTTGAATGAAGAGCATAGTACTAGAGTCTGAAAAATCAACAGTTATGAATTGAAAGACAAGGGCGTATGAATTATTTTATGAACGTATGTCTAGCTCTTATATTAGCGAGTTCCTTAACTTTACATGCTGAAGATCTAGACGTTCCGTGGTCAGAGATCGATCAATTATTTAAATTAGATTTAGAGGAAAGTTTCAAGATCTCTGCAAATGAAGTAGCCGCTTTGGGATGCAGCAAAAGTGATATCGAAGCTGCAAAGAGACAGGAAAAGCAGCCAGCACCATCAACTATGACTTTCAATACGCTGAATACCTTCCTAGGAACAAGAAAAACACGAAACGCAGTCTTAGCTGCCAGAGAACCGCATCAGCTTTATCTTCTGGGGAGAATTCTCGAGATAAATTTACTTACAGGCAATGAAAAAGACCTCGATGCAAAGAAAGTACTAACAAAGGCTGCCGAGGCGGGAGATATCGATGCCAAGAGCAGGCTCATATACTGGAGCATGAAATACGCGGATTTAGATAAACTAGATTGGACCAAAAACTGGAAAGATTTAAACGCTCTCGCAGACAAAGGCAGCGCGGAAGCATATGTCCTCCTTTCACAATTCTATACACCGCCGGGATATTCTAAATACAACGATCGTTTTGTGGCTAAAGAGAAAGCTAGCGAAATGCATAAGACTTGGATTTGCAAAGCTGCAGAGCTTGGTTATCCTCGCGCTTATTGGGCTTGTGGAACAGCGCTTTACGGATCAGGAAAGCCAAAAGATCCAGCGCTTGTAGAAATGTGGATGGATAAAGCAGCCACGGCGCGACGCATAAGAGCCAGTCCTCCTTCGATGTACACAAATAACTCGGTGTTAAAAAAACGCTGGGATTGCCACGTTCCCTCTCCACAGGAAATTTGTTCTGTCTGCGCGTCATTAATTCAGCGCGGTATCTTGACCGAGACAAAAATACCAAGAAATTATCAAGGCACCTATACCGCGAAAGGTTACAATGTCAATTTTTACTTAATACTTGGAGCATCAAACACTGACTCAAGATTCATCGGAGGCGATATGATTGAGGAGTCGGGAATGTACTACTATAATGTCTTCATTAATGATCTCGAAATTTCCGATACTGGGAAGATTGAATTTTCCCTTGGCGCGGGGGATAGCGGTTCTAAGCCTTATCATCCAAAAGACAAGATTCGTTCGAAAAATGATCCAAGTGGTGCAAGTACTTCGCCGTCCTGCTGGGGTAAAGTTAAATATGATTTCGTCGAATTGAGTTGCGACGCGCAGTCTTCGGACAACCCGCTTAAATTTAAGCGGATCGCGCACAAAAAATAGTGGCTTAAAAAAGACGAAAGCCCTCAAATGCGAGGGAAGACTCCGCAAAGTTCAGCAACAGCGTTGGCAGTAGACTGAAAGGTTAACGAAGCCACGAAGACGCTTTACTCCGAAAAACACGGACAATGCCACCAAAACAGCGAGGGACGTATCGACTTTGCAATATTAACACCTTTGACCAAAACGGTATGTCTTGATGCTTCTATGGCAGATCAAACTGGTTGTTTTAATAAAGCCGCCTCATATATGTGAAAAAAGGCAACCAATGCAACCAAAACGCAACCATTCGGCGCTTTGAAAGGCAGTGATGGCGATTTTCCTAAGTTAGTGTTATCACAAAACTACTTTGCCATTGCCATAGTTTCGTCAGGTTTTAGCGAAATTTCGGAGGCAGAGATGTAAATACACCTTCTCCAGTCAATTCCATTTTCTGTTCGTCAAAGAAGTAGACGAGAGTATCGGGACTGCCTGGCGCTGGCGATCCAATGACAAATGAGCGACACCCAGGAGCCTGAGGGCATGTTCGACCCATCTCAGGATTTTCTTGAAGAAGTTCTATCAAATCAAAAACCTTATCGAGATATCGATCGGCGGTTTGTGGATCACCACTATACCATGCGAGTCCAGTGGCGCGCGCAATGAGTGCACGTTCAACTGTTTTGTTTCGCCAACCTATCCATACCGCCACCGGTATTTCTCCCTTTATCGCGAAAGCTATCCCACAGATCGCTTATTTGAGCCTTTCTGAACCATCGCAGACAATTCAGAACGTGCAGCTTTTTTCATATCCTCACGAGATTGATTTGCTGCTGGCTCTGTTGAATGGGACTGCCAAAACGTCAAAAGGTTCAAATAGAACTCTTCTGTAATAAGGACCTTGATTGGCTTGTCGCGGTGTAAGACCCGAATTGCTTCGCTTCCAGACACAAAACTAAATATCTCATTCCCGCGAGGACCGCGGACATCCGTGACGGTAACAGTATCTTTAAATAATGGATTGCTCATGCAACTCTCCCAAAATGATTTACGTCTACAAATTCGATACTACCTCTTATCAGATCTTTTATCAAATCCTTTAGTAATGTCTGAATGCGTGACGGATGCGCGACCACTTCCCGAAATCAACCGAATTTGACCGAAAACGAGCGATCTCGAAAATCCAATTAAAATAAGAGCTTAAATCATTTAACAGGTTCCCTTACAACAGCCTGCGCCGATCATCTACAAAGTGATACCCCATCACCTTGTAACCTTTCCTTCTCTTGTCAAACATAGAAGAAGCCATCGGAATGCTGGCATCAACGTAGTCATAAACTCGTACCTCTTCTTTTCCCTCATATAGCCGGTGCAAACGACCTGCATACTGCTGCAGCGTTCCCGTCCACGAGAAAGGCAGTGCTAAAAACAGCGTGTCAAGCCTTGGATCATCAAAGCCTTCACCGATATATTTTCCTGTCGCAACGATAACGCGCTTCTCGTTGGAAGAAACTTCGCGGACGCGTTGCAGCTCCGCTTCTCGCTCGCGCTTGCTTCGTCCACCGTAAAGCGTAATCACGTGATCGCAGTGACCTAAAAGTCCTTTTGCAAGCATCTCGACATGCTCTTTTCGCTCTGTTAGCACCAAAGGGCATCGTCCTTCATTCAGGGCCGCGCGGACATCTGAGATGATTAAATCGTTACGTGCAACGCTATTCATCAAATAACTACAAAGCTCTTGGTAATTTAAATTAGAACCAAGGTCCGGCTGGACTGGTGTTGTTTTTTGAAAAATCAAATGTTGAAACGGCCTAAATGCGGACTGCTCCTTAGAGCTAACACGGTAGCGAATCGGTCCGCACTGCATCACAATTATTGGATGATGACCATCCTTTCTCTTAGGCGTAGCGGTAAGACCCAGAACATACTTTGCTCTCACTTGCTTCATCACAGATTCAAAACTAAATGCTGCGACGTGGTGACATTCATCCACAATCACATGACCGTATTCGGCAACCAAGTCCTTGACAACTCCATCTCGAACGAGACTCTGAATCATCGCGATGTCAAGAAATCCATTCGGTTTTAATTTGCCGCCACCAATCTGACCAATCCGTCTCGGAGCGATATTGAGAAAATGCGAAAGTCGCTCGCGCCACTGTTCTAACAGTTCCTGCCGATGAACTAGGATCAATGTATTTGTATTTCTAGCAGCGATCATATGCGCACCGATAACCGTTTTTCCAAAGGCAGTTGTTGCGGCGAGTGTGCCTGTTTCATGCGCCAAAAGCTCAGATACAGCCCGCTCCTGCTCAGGCTTTAGTTGACCATGAAACTGCAAATCAATAGTCGGGCCTCGAAAACGCTTATCGATAACCTTCATGACGACATTATTTTCTGACAAAAAATGACCGACTTCATCTTCAAGACCGCGCGGTAATGCAATATGCCGGCCCATATCATCGGCGCATCCAATAATTCTCGGTGTCTTATAGGTCGGCATGCGCATGGTTTGCATCTTGTAAAATTCCGGATTTTGAAAGGCAGCCAAACGCTTGAGTCTGTTGAGAAAAGGCGACGGCAATCCAGAACTCTCAATAAACAGCATGTTGGATTGAATCACCTCGATAGAACTTGGCAACGGCACCGAAATTGGCTTTTCCTTTTTCTTCTTTGAAGGCGGGAGCGTCCATGGGTCGTCCTGCTCCCCGTCAGCCACACTGAGACGAACACCGACGATGTTTCCTTCGCGCTCGGAAGTACTGACGAGATCTTCCATTTGGCGAAGCGATAGGCGCTGAATGTTTTTGAGATACAGCCACTGATCGGGTATGGCTTGAAACTGATCGTCAATAAAAACGGAATTACCGGCTTTCGCAGCTTGACCATTGAGTGGCAAAGCAATCAAGTTACCGAAGCCACCGCGCGGCAGAAAATCTTGATTTGGAAAAAATCTGTCATAAGCTTTAAATTTGATTTCATGACGATCTTCCATTGTTTTAGTCAATATGAGCGATCCTAGACGCCTTGCACTCTGAGCAGGGATCTGCGTGTCAAAAAATATCCAAACATGGCCGCCATTTCCGGATCGGGACCTTTCAAGATACGCTGGAATTTCGAGTGCCCTGCACGTCTTAAGATAGGATAGAGCGTCTTGTTGCCAGTCGTCACCGTCAAAATCAGCGGCTAAGAACAAGCTGGAATCGTCCGTCAATAGCGGATAGACACCCACAGTTAAGTGGCCTGCAAGATGGGACGAAATCACTTGCTCAGAGAGTTGAGAATAGATGCATTTCGTACATTTAATTTGAGGTTTTGTACAATGGGGGCGTTTCCATTCCATTGAGCATGCGGGCGAGTAGCCAGAAGTCCCTTTTTGGCTTTCCCAACGTTTAGCATATACATCGGTGCGGCCGCGAAAAAGCGACTTAAATATCGCGATTCGATCGTATGAAGCCGTATGAGCGGGCAATAGAGCTGTTGACGGCGATTGATTTTGTCCGTTGATTGTGGCGTGTTCTGATCTTTGTGCTTTCGTCTGGCGTCCAACATCCTTCGAATCACGAGTTGGACTGATTGATGACTCGATCTTCTGACGAAGACGTGTTAGCTCATCTAGAATTTTTTTATTTTCTGCGCGAAGATCTTGATTTTCACTTTCGAGTCTAACGTTATCATCAATTAAAGTAGCGTGTGTCTCGCGAAACCAATCCAACTCTTCGTCGTTTTCGAGGTGAATGGATCGGTCCTTTAGCTTTTTGTGGGCCATTAGAAATCAAAGCCCACTGACTTTTATCACAATATCTGGATCAATCTTCTGATAAAGGCTCACAAGCCGATCAGTGCTGAATTCGTCGATCCGGTGATGAAGGATCTTGCTGACCTTCGCCTTATCCACACCGAGCAGTCCGGCCAATTGATCTTGGCTCAAATCATGGTCCATTTTATATCTGACAAACTTCTGGCAAAGATCCCAGCGGAATTTTTCTAAAGGCGAAGCATCTGGCGAAATCATAAGGGTGCCTTCTGCTTTTTCGAGCTTTTTTCGCATGGAATCTAATGTTTTTTTGTTGGGAAACTTCATTTTGTATTCCTTCTAAACGCGTTTATGACACCAATATATAAGGCGCCATCTTCAAGCAACCAGACGAGTTTGTAAGTCTTGCCTGCTAGTAGCATCTTGTCCGTCACGAAGTAAGCAAACGACCCATTCGTTGCGTCAGGCTCAAACAATCTGCCATTGAGTTGTTTCACCAGCCCTAAAATAATCTGGTCATCAATGGATGCGGAATGTTTAGCTTCAAAATGCGGATCAATAACAACCGTTCGTATGGGACGATTGTTTACCGTTAACGAAAGCTGATATTCGCGCCGCTCCATTCCAATTGACCTCATTATTTACATTAATCTAAGTTGCCATATTTGGCAACAATGAAATAAGCGCCTGCCGCAGTGCGTGACGGATGCGCGACCACTTCCCGAAATCAACCGAATTTGAGCGAAAACAAACGAACTCGAAAATAAATCTAATCGCCGGTTATTGTTTGAAAAACACTGTGAAAACAAATTCTTGCACTCACTCCTGGTGCGCTCTCATAACCCGAAGACCGCAGGTTCAAATCCTGCCCCCGCTACCAACGTAAGTCCCGGCTCTGATTGAAGAAATCAGGGCCGTTTCTTTTTGTACGGCGTCGGAAATCTCGTCCGATGGTTCACAAATGGTGCACCAATGCTAAACCAATGCCAGTTTTCCAAAAGATCCAGCCAAAACTTGGCCACCTGATTGCGGGGTCACGCTGAACACCGCGGCTGTCTCCATAATCTTGTTTGGCAGCAAGTGCAAATAAAGCATCGTGGTCTTCATATCTTTGTGGCCGAGAATTTTGCTGACGGTGACCAAATCGATTCCCTGGTCGATCATCAGCGTTGCGGCAGTATGTCTCAAATCGTGAAAGCGGATCGCTCTAATACCAGACTCTTTCAAGTCCTTAACGAAGAACTGCCGCCTGAACACTTCATGACAAATCGGATCACCGGTTTCTGAGTGACAAAAGATCGTAGCCAATCGCGACTGCTTTCGATTGCTTTGAAAAACTTCCGTTAAGACTTGTTGAAGGCCAGTGTTGCAAGGAACATTGCGGGGTTCTTTCCCCTTCGTTGGTCTCATAACGCCTACCGTACGATCGTACTGATGATCGATATACAGTACTCGACCATTTGACTTTAGATTGGCTGGTAACAGCCCCCAAATCTCACCACCCCGCAATCCTGTGTTCAACGCAAGAAGATAGACGGCATATACCCACCTATTAGGACTTCCAACCGGATACTTTTGATTTGTAAACGATAGAAAGACTTCCGCCTCCCAACGTTCCCAAAAGTCGATATTATCTCTTAAGGTTTTTAGCATCTCAAAACCGGCCGAAGGGTTATCAACTATTCGCTTTGTCCTAACCGAATTCCGTAAGATCGCTTTTATCGTTTGAATCTTGTGATTTACAGTTTGGTTTTTTAATCCTTTGTCCATCTGGTCAGCTTGTAGGTCGGCAAGAAGGCCATGATTGAACCGCTCAGGCTTGAAGTGGCCGTACTTTGGTAAAATTTCGGCTAGTATCCCTTTCACTTTTTTGAGATGAGAGGGACTTACCGATTTACCGCGAGTCGCGAGCCAATATTCAGCCTCAGCAGCAAGCGTCGTTTCCGCAAGAAAGGTAACACCGTTTGCAACCTTTTGTAGATTCATTAACTTAACGATGAATTCCTGCGCTGACGGTCTGGACTCAAACCTCAAGTTCTTATACTTGGAGCCGCGGCCATCAACTCGAAACCGAACTTGGAATCTAATAAGACCATTCTTGGTGATGACACGCGTAATTCTTGGAAGTTGCATAAATCACCTCTTTACTCCCGGACTTCTAAGTCGGGATTCTGTGAGGCAATCCAATTCACAAATACATCCGTTCTAATAAAGAGCCGTCGATTGAGCGACAGGAACATGTTTTTTGGCATGCCCCGGAGACATCCACGGTGCCGCCAATCATAAATAGTCTTTATCGACACATCGAATTGGGCGGCGACCTGGTCAGGTCGCATCAGTCTTGGCAAGTTGTCAAAGAGCGAGGGCGTTTCTTTAACACTGAAATCCTTATTTTGTAAACCGGGTTTAATCTTTTTCATAGTTTAGCCTTCCCTGGCAAAAATTATTGGTGAAAGACCTTCAGACACGTCCTTGCATCTGAGTTCGAAGACTATTTATTTTATTTTCAATATTCCCCCAGGCACCTGATCGAGTGGGTTGCTTGCCTTGCTCCACTTGAGTGCCTTGAAAAGCTAGAATATGTTCTTCCTTCATAACATTAGAATTAGTATCTGATACTTTGCTTTTAGGACCAAATATTTAAGGAACTCAAGCAACTCAACATGCTCAAGGTACCCAATGAAATAAATGTTTAAATCCATTAAAGTGACCACTCCCAACCTCCCCCAACACGGGTTGATTTAACGCCTACAATTGGTTTTGCGCGAAATAAGGAAGATTCACTCAAGCCATGCTGTCGTGATAGCTCCATTATTTTGGCTTGGAAAATCGCGCCATTTTGCAGCACATTTTTTAAAAAATCTGCTGCTTTATCAATTTGCCTATCTGGTTTACCACTACTACCTTGTTTACCCATAAGGGTGTCCGCAGTAATAGATGAAACTCCCAGCCATTTGAAGTGATCGTCTTCGAATGTGAATCCAAGGGAAGATCCATAGCGTGCCAAATTGGATTTAATATGCAATACAACTCGTTCGTAAGGGTTATCGGGATGCCGTTCTATCATCAAAGCGGACCGAGCAATTGCGGTAAAGTCGATTGAACCGGATGCCCGATAGATTAAGTTTGACTTATCTGATCCTTTACTTAGATGTCGGATACCAACAACTGCAATTTGATATTTCTTCGCTATCAAAGAAACCTGTGAAAGAATGGCTCTCACCTCATTTGCTTTGTTAGTATCGGTATTAGCACCCATATAAGCCATGATTGGATCAAAAAATACAACCAGTGGCTTACGAATACGTACTTCACGCTCTAAGATACTCAAACCGTCAGCATCGAATTTTAAAAATTTGTCATAAACATGAATGAAGTTTAGGTCAGCACCCAGGCGCTCGAGCCGCGGCCTGATAGTATTTGAAATATCGTCTTCCATTGTAAAAAACAAGGTTGATCCCTGTAACGAGCTCTCTTGACACAATAAAGCTTCGCCACAACTTAGAGCAGCGGCGATCGACAGCGCAACGTGTGATTTACCTAAACCAGGGTCCCCTTCGAGAGAAGAAATAAATCCCCTGGGAAAATACGGATAAACCAACCAATTGACCTCTTGTGTTTCGACAGATCCAACACATACTGCCTCCGAACGTTCTTCCGGGGGGACAAATGGCACACTCTTACTGATTGCATTTCTTATAGCATCTTCACCGCTATGTACTAAAATATCCAACCAGTCAGCTTTACTACCAGGTAGATCAAAAATAGAAGGTTCTGGTAGGTGCAAAAACACTTTAAGACCTCTATTAAGATATGTCATCGCCAGTTGATTGGCAGCGTTTTGGCCAACCAAACTCTGGTCAAAATCAGCGAATATATGAATTTCATTTACATGATTTGGAAGCTCAATCGCTTCCAAATTATTTGCCGAAAGGGTCGCCGCAATTGTCATACTTAAAGCCTGCCTAACCGCAAGTCCTGTCTCAATTCCTTCGCTCACGCCCCATTTAGTGTCATTTGAATCACCCAACATAACAAAACCACCTTTTGAATCGCCAAGCATTTTTTTTGGCTTCGCAATAGTCGCTTTAAGTCCTGTGTTCGAAAGATAGGTTCGATGAAGTCCGATTTGCTCACCAGCTGCATTAGTTATTTTTGCGACAAGCGCAGGATGATAGGACACTTCAGAGTCTGGCGACTCCCTGTTATAAACTTCCGGATGAAAACGTAATGACGCTGGCCAATTTTGAGGTATTAATAGTCCACGCATTTTCCAATAAGATGCCAAGGGCGTATCCATATTTGCTATCAATGGAAGTGCGTCGTTCCACAAGTTAACAGCACGTTCACGATTCGTTGGCCGCCCTCTTCCAACATGTCTTTCAGTTTGCCAATATTGACTAAAGGCCTCCGTTAGTTGACTTTGAGAGCAACCGGTATGGCAATGAAATAAGACAGTTCCATCGGTTTTTTCAGTGATAGAAAGTGAGGGTGTACTATCATCGTGGCATGGGCAATGTCCTTGATACTGATTGCTACCAATTGGCTTGGCTTTTACTGCATTTAGCATTTCTGCTAACTTAAAACTTTTCATGGAAAATCTCCTGTGTGTAAAAAAATGACGCACGAATACACCGTCTCTCACTCGAGAGACCGCGTTAAAAGATAGACACTATATGCTTTGAAAATTCCTCACATCGTTCGACGATAGCTAAGATTGCTTACGCACGAACGATTTCATTCGGCTAAAAGATGCCTCAATCCGCTCGATCGATACGGCTCGGACTTTTTCATAACTGTTTCGACGTTGTTGAATAAAAAAATGACTACTTTTTTGTGATTCTTGACTTACGCTTACAAGACGATCGCAATGGTTTTCATTCATAAAAAATCCTTTTTTATGATAAATTAGTATTATCTAACTATTGGCCCCCTGCTTAACGCAGGGTCTTATTCAATAACTATTTTTTAGGGCATTGAAAGATCACCTCAATTTCTGCTTCGCAGATCCCAAGTTGCCTCAGTCCAAAGCGCAATTTTTCTGCGACTATAGGGCCGATCTGCTGCCATCCATTTACCACCGCCGACATGTAAGATGGACTGATGGCTTGCGTAGCCTTTGCCAATTGACAAATTTTAATACCTTTATTGCGAAGATTTTCTTTTAACAGTTCGTGATCAATGTTCATTTCGCGTTCCTTTGAATGGGTGATTGGGTTCTGTGTGATTCTCATACTTCAAAGTATTAATTCATGCTTTTCTCTCCTTTTCGAAAAAAAACCTCATACTCATAATTCACCTTCTACTAGATAAGTATTAACTTGAAGTCGTTAAAACGGCTCTTTTCTCTCCTTTTCGAAAAAAAATCCTCATGCTCATAATTCAGGCCTACCGTAAAGTATTAACTTGAATGTGATAGATCTTAATTCGATCAAATTATGAGCTCGGTTATATTATTTTTTCTTCAAAAGTATGGCGAAAGCCTTGTCCGACAAGGCGTAGATGTACAAACAATCGATGCGTATCAACATAAGTTTATCGATACTGTTTGAGGTTTTAATGCAGAAGAAACAGTCAAATTCGAATAAAATTGTCCTCTGTAATCAAAGTCGTCTTACCGTTGAAGGACCTTAGGAATCCAAGTTTAAATGACAATTATGGTTCAATTTCTATATTTTGATGAACATTGCTCTTTATAAGAATTGTGATCCGACTACTTCCCCAACCCAATTACAACGGCTTCCAATAAGTGCTTTATTCCTGCTGCCGAATTCAAAGATTTGTAGTTCACAAATTGGCAGGTTTTTTGCACCGTTCAATCCATTTATGCAATTGATAGCATTTATATATCAAATCTTTCTTTAGAAAATTTTCCATTTGGATAAAAATTTCATTTGAGCGCATAAATTTGAACGATTAAGTGACATACTTAATCTTTAGTAAAGTTTCTGGGCATGACAAAAGTACTTCGGTGATTTTTGTCGGTTGCTTCAGAGCCTGGTTCCCATCCTGGATATTCAATTTTACTCAAAACACCTTTTTCTGTGGTCCAAACGTGATAGAACGCGTCGCCTTTCATTGGCGCCGGAAGGTCCTTATCCGTTTCGCCTTTTGATTTACCGGCAATGCTTCGAGGCTCACCGATTTTCCAATCAGTCATACCGTATGGATTGAGTGCAACATCGGAGGCAGTATTAAGAGTGATCTGAACGTCTTCGTAGACAATGTCGACAGCATAGACTTCGGTTCCATCAAGTTGACCAACGACGGAATAGCTACGAGAAAACTTGGTAGTGTTTCTAATCTCTTTCTCACAGAGATCATCAAGGTAACGATTCACGATAAGCTCAGACAAGGTACCTTCATTCTTCAAAATAAGCTTAGTCATGTATTTGCAGTCGGAATGATAAGTGCCTTGGAATAACACCTCGGACTGAGCCGAATCAGATCCCTTATCACTATTCGAAGGACCGCAAGCTGATAAGTTAGCAATTGCGAAGATCGTAGAGATGAATACAAACATCGTTATGGTCGTCATAAGGTCTCCCTGTTGGGTATGTCCATCATTTCTATGACACATTTGAGCAGGATCTTTTTATCAAGCTAGTCTTTTTGAAATAACAATCAACAAGCAAAGCCAGATACCACAAATGCTTTATCGGCATTTCAGGCATAAAAGTTACATACTCGGACTAAATATTTTTCAGGCGAAGTAATTTCATAGGGTTACGTCTCATACTCGGACGGAGGATCGATGGTTACTCGCAAGCTGCGGTCAGACGACAAGGCTTTTCTTAAAAAGTTAGGGAAAAGAATTGAAACACTCATTATTGAGAAAAAGGGTTACCGGTCGCTGGACGCTTTCGCCCTCGAGTACCACGATTTGATCGCTAAACCGACATTGTACCAGATCTGCCAGGGTAAAAGAGATATGAAAGTCTCGACCCTGAGAGGACTTGCAAAAGCTTTAGAAATTAACCTGATTGATTTAATCGGTGAATGAATAAGCACAAATGATATTGAATCATCATTGTATTATATTGCTACATTCACAAGGCATCTAATTCCTCGTCCGATAGATGCTCAAGCCCTGTGAGCTCAATCTCAGGTTTCAATTTCTGTTGGTCGAGGCCTTTTAGCTTAGCTAGAGACATAAGGATTTGCCGCTGTTCGGAAATATTGCTAACTGCTCGCGCTTGACGGAATAATGACCAAAGTTGCGCCGTTACAATCGATAAGTTCTCTTGCACTGAAACTTTATTCGATTCCTTTATACGATCGGTTGCAGTTTTAATATAATCATCAATTTGTCTTTCAGAAATCTTCCATACTGAACCAAATTGAAGTATGTGCGAACGCGTATGACCATCTAGTATCAGCATCTGAATATCGGTTATTCTTTGATCCAGCTCCGCTTTAGTTGACCGATTTGTCATGTCGACTCCCGAAATTTATCAACCTATATTGCTAAACTACCTGCCATTCAATTCTAACATAAACCCTAATTTATAGGCCATATTCAGCGATCATACCGCATCTAAGCAACACTATCCTCTTCGAGCAAAGCGTACAATTTTTTTCGTGATTGAACTTTCATGCAAATCTTTAGGAGTGCAGATGAAAAAACTAACTTTAGCTTTAGCATCGGTGATTCTTTTACCATACGGCCCAGCCTTTTCAGAAGTAAAGCTAGCTAAGACAGTTTGTGGTGTCGTGAAAGGTATTGATTTCAGTTCTGCTCACGTTATGAAAATAGAGTTTGAGAACGACGCTATAGGTGTTGAATTATGCGCGGAAATTGTTGGCGCATTTTTAGCTGCATCGATGGCGAACCAATTTGAGTTATGCATTGATGTTGTGGAGAAAAAGAATGGCTACGCACCCTGGGTTCCGCGAATTTACCGAAAGTGACAAATACACCGGCACACTTTCGCACACTAGGATAGCACAGCCTTTCTTACAGGAAGAAAGGTGCTCGTTTGATCGGGCGTCTTGATTTCTTAAATCTGGGACTCAACGAACACGCCCAACAACCCTCAACCCTGGCATATTTGAAAAATGACCATCGCGAGTGGCAACAGCGACATCATATTGCTTTTGCGCTCAATCTCATCGATGTCAAAGCCAGCAACTAGGCATTCGAGGATCAGGCTAACAGGCAAACGCGTGCACCGGATAGCCAAATGACCACCTACCAACTCGGGATCTTGAACAATCCACTGGTATTGTTTGTAAGCTTTTGGAACCCAAGTTGTGCTCATGACAGTTCTCAAACGGGACATAGCACCCCTGACTGAATATATAGCTGATCCAGCGTGCTACGTAAAAGAAAGCGTCATCCTTCTTCCTGAATCTCACTTGCAAGTTCCTTCGCGATATCAGTCAAGATCTCACCAATCCCATAATTGACTATTTCATCCTCAAGCAACGGCTCCCCGCCTCGAAACTTAATAAGTTCACCGATGGCGAGAATCTTTGCGGCTATGGTCTTCATATCTACTGTCGTTTTAGTATTCATTTATGTTCATTTCCTTCGTTAGTGATGGTGCACCGATGGTGCACAACAAGCCAAAACCGACCGAAATGACCCAAACTAGAACGAAATAGAAATGTGGATTAGGTGCCTAATGTTATTGGAAAAATACTGATATTCTAAAGTGTTAGAGAAACTATCTGAGAGGCCTCATAACCCGAAGACCGCAGGTTCAAATCCTGCCCCCGCTACTTATTTAAGCTCTTGAAATTAAAAAGAAAAAAGGCGGTCACAAAGACCGCCAGTCAAGAATCAGTCAAGGTCCGGAAAACTCGCTCCTCACTTCCTAAAATCCCCCATCCTCAATACATTCATCTTTTCCATTGTTCCAAAGTCCAAAATTTCTGTTTTCCCTGCCAAGTGGTTTGGCGACATGTGACTGTACCTCTCAGTCATGGCAATCGTCGAATGCCCGAGAAGTCTCTGAAGATCATAGATCGATCCTCCCGACATCATGAAGTGCGACGCGAACGTGTGTCTCAGATCGTGAAACCTGATCGCCTTCACGTCACTGGCCTTTGCGAGTGGAGAATAGCTGAAGTTATATTCAAATTTCTAGGCTGGCTTGCCGGAAGCTTACAATGCCATGGGCTGCATCAAGAATACTTTTTGCGCGCTATCAGCTGCCGATCCGCTTAGGCTGGCTACAGCGAGGAGAGTAGCCCGGAGGAATCTCACCTCCAGGCCCTCGCAGAACGGTGCGGGAACCTCTCAGTTCACACCGCTCCCATCAAGCAAACCCATATGCACCTCGACGCCAGTGTATGAATAATTGCGGCTGCCGCTTTGCGATTCCTACGATAAAGTTGCTGGCCGCTATTTTCCGCCCTTTGAGCTTTCGAAATTTTCGCATGGCCCATTTCCGCAGCGCACTGTTGAAATGGTTATAAACGGGATCTAACCCGGAAGTGTAATATTTTCCGTAGTACCGCTCCCAGCCTCTCAGGATTGGGTTACATCTGCGGGATATTTCTTCCAGACTTAAGTCAGATCTCTGACGAATGCGAAGATGTCGGACTTCCTGAAGCATGGCTTTTAAGGATGATCTGCTTACTGCAGGACTGAAAGACGCGAACTTTCTGTTCGTCTTGGTATTTATGGCACCGCGAGTTTGAAAGGTATGCCCGAGAAAGTCGAACTTTGTCGTCGAATATTCTTTTCTTCTATTGGTGTCTTTGCAGTACACAATCTTAGTTTTGGTGGGATGAAGTTCCAGTCCACATTCTACAAACCTTGCGATAAGGCTGGCTTGAATCGCCTTGGCCTCTTCTTCGTTTCTGCAGTGAACTAGGCCATCATCCGCATAACGACACCATGGATTTTCAGGAAAGCTTCTTTCCATCCATGCATCAAACGCATAGTGTAAAAACAGATTCGCAAGGACGGGCGAAACCACGCCTCCTTGAGGAGTACCCTTATCTCTTTCCACAAGGGTACCATCTTCCATCTGTATAGAAGCTTTGAGCCATCTTTCGATGTAAAGCACTGCCCACTTACACTTTGTGTGATGTCGCACCGCTCGCATCAGCAGTTCGTGGTCGATGTTGTCAAAGAGACCTTTGATGTCAAACTCAAAGACCCAGTCATATTTCCAACAGCGCTTGCGCGTGACATCTAGAGCATCCAGGGCTGATTTCCCTGGCCTATATCCATAAGAGTCAGGCAGAAATATGGGCTCGACCTCAGGTTCAAATGTTAATTTGACGACCATTTGTGCAATGCGATCAGACACCGTTGGTATTCCTAAAATTCTTTCGCCACCACTCTTCTTCGGTATCGTTACCGCCTTCACGGGTGGAGGGAAGTAGGTGCCCGACGACATCCGATTCCAAATCTTGTATAAATTGTCCTTTAAGTTTCCCTCAAAGCCTTCAATCGACTCGTCATCCACGCCAGCACTTCCGGCATTAGCTTTCACTGCTCTAAAGGCGTCCATCACCTGATGTTTAGAAATCATAAAAGGTTTTATTGTACTCACAAGTTTCCTCCTGTTTCCAGTTGAACTAAAAATACAATGGCTTGACCCAACCCCTTTGCTCCAGCTCCATTACAGTGCCTTCGTAGCTCTTACTGGTTGGTCCGTCCCAGTTTCACGCATTGGTACTCTCGCCTCATGGTTGCTGCCATTCAAGCTTCTCCCTTATCATCGTGCCACTGGTTCCCGTAGTTCTATGTATGAGCCCAGATTAGAATCACGCCCTCTTTACGCCGACTGCCGTCTGCCCGGTACTCAAGCTTTTCCGACAGACTTATCCCAGAAGTAAAATAAGCCCCTGGTTTTGACAGCAAATAACGATAACGACGCGTCAACAAGGGTTCAAAGGTTGTTCGTCTTTCTAATCCACACCTGCCCAGGTATTGCCTGGACTTTTCTTCCAACGCTCACTACCAACGACTTTTGACCGCAGCAGCTTGGACCGGTTTGATGCCCGCTCTTGATAGCTTGACACCGAAGGGCCTACCTTCATCTCATACGCAGCTGTGCACAGTTGCTTAGCTCTTCATGATCTAACCTCCTGTGCGCCTACGGCGCACCATCTTATTTCGCCTTAAATGTCTTGTCTGACAATGTATTCGAGGCCAGCCCGAAACATTGGGTCAAAACGCGTATGTGCGCCGGTCTCCCATGACTCATCGACGCGGGAGACCTTATCGCTGGTCGACTTCATTTATTCATTCGATAACAAATCACATCTTGAGGAACATTGGAATCCAATGCATCTTTCGAAGCTGCTGCCGGGATCGAATACACTGTTGGAGTAATTTCATTTTGTGACTTTGAATCCCAACATGCGGCACCCCGCGCGTCTTCAAAAGAAGAAAATCCGCCATAGCCGATCCCTCCAGCGATTGCGCATATATCCGCATTTACACCGGTACTACAGACTTGCACTATAGCAGCCGCCCGCCCACACCGAGTCGGTCTAAGCGGGCCGTTGGTCCAAACATTTGCTTTGTAGCCACGGACAAGCGAAAGACCTAGACTCGCAACTTTAGAACGAATGTTCTCATCTAATAATTTCCATCCAGATTTTCCTGCATACGATAACTGTTTACAAAGTACGTTTGCAAAATGGTAATTTTGCTGCCCCACATCATCGAGCGGATTGACACGAGATAACTCGGCACTGACTTGTCCATTTGATGAAACAATTTCGAGTGTTGGTTCACCAGCCACTACTTCTGATAAGTGAAGATTTTCTTGCGAAAACGCAGAAGTTGGAAGACTCATCGAGAGCATTAAAATAATTCCGGTAACATAATTAGACATTTTAACCTCCAAAAAGGATTGTTCTTTGCGAAGGATATCACAAAGTAAAATACAAAAATACTGCAGTAGTTACATGGTTTTATTGTCGCTAGTGGATGACATTGTCGCGACAAAGCGACGGGAGTGAGCAGCAACTTTATAAATGCAACAAAATGACCTAAAGTTGAAAACTCAACGATTGGTTCGGTGCCGGGAGTTTTAATGGGCGTGTTTCGGACTGACGTCAACGTCAAAATGCGGCTGCCGATTTTAATCGATGATCATCGGACCCATCGGTCAACCCGAACGCCTTCCGCGGAAACTCACGATTTTGCATCAAGTGTCATGCGTCCAACATTCGATCAAAACTAGGATGTTGTTGTCTTTCCCGATCTGCTAAGCTGATTCACAGTCGGGAGGTATGTTTTTGACGTTTGTCCGGGAAGTCCTCACAGCGTTTCTTGCAGCGTCATTGGTGGCGGTAATTCGCCGCCTTACAGGTCTGCGCAAGAAGAAGTCGTCTTCACTGCTACCAATCATACAAGTCATTCAAAATCATGATGGACAAAAAATTTATTCCCTATATGCCCCCGAAGTCGAAGTTGTTAAATATCTGTCGCTCGATGAACTTAGGGCACGAGGGTTGGGATTGGGACGATCGTATGTGGCTAAAGAGTTCGGCGACTTCGGAGAAAATGCCGAGTGGCTTTCAGTACACGGCAAACGACAATCTTCTAGGTTTAGGAGTGCTTTGAAGAAGACAGGAGCAAGAGTTTTTGTACAAAAGCTAGATCATCGCCCCCCGACGGGTCGGTGAATAACCAGTTGCAATTTTGAGGTAATTTCTGTCCATAGACTGTTCGATCATATTAGCTCCAAAGACCAAGGAGGAGTCTAACAGCCTTAAGGCGTGGCTCGCTGATGGCCTTGAGAACTGGCGTGAAGTAGCTTCAATCGCTCAGTGCGATCATCGTTTGGAGAAAATCCTTAGGCTTGCCCTTGAATTGATACCACCGCATTCTCTTTCAGAGCCCTTCATGCATCTAGCCCCAACTGAAGCGGCTTCTCAGCCAGGATTTTTCGCTAAGATCCTCGGAATTAAAGGCAAAGGCGGTCGAACGACAGCTGCATACGAGGTTTACAAGAATGTCATTCACCTCACTATGAAGGTAGACCACGAGTTAGGCTTGGAGTCGGCCATGAAAACCTTAGCGGCAGAGGCCGAACTGAATGGACTGCACCTAATGGTTGGTGATCATTTTCTAACCCAAATCCATACCGATCCGAGCAAAGCCCAGAGTACCGTGAGCGAATGGATATTGAACACATATCGTCGCGATTCAGTGATGCTAGTCAGGCTGTCCAAAAGCTTCTTATGACTGCTGTACCTTTAAAACATTCGGTCAACATGTCATGGAAAAAGGACCCAGTTACACTCACTGATTTCGTCGCCGTAATAGTGTTTCACATTGATGACTATAATAACGGCTATAAATTTGTGAACCGGGAGACGGCTCTCGTACTCAGCGTCCTCAAAAAGTGCCATAGGAAATTTTCGGGGATCGTGTGTGAAAAAATTATTGCTTAACTACAAAACCAGGCCATTCGCTTCAGAGATCCAGTCTAATTCTAAATGACCAAAGCGCCCAGTCTCGTTAGCTGGCGCTCAGCTCTGGCCAATTTTTAATAGAGGCTCCTACCTATATGAAAAATAGCAACCAAAACGCAACCACTTAAGTGCTCTTATTCTAAACGCTCAACGTCAAATCTTAATAAGCGTTTAGTAGCCGAATCGCCTTTTTGTTAGCGATATGCCGCTGCGGCGGTACTTTATGGGGCTCCAAGTAATCGCAGCTATGTTTATCTTTATTTAAGCCGCATCATCATGCACTTCAACAGGCTTCGTATCATCCTTGATTCGATTTTTAGTGAGCTCTTTATAAACCTTCGAGATCAACCGGTCTTCGATCGCAGCAGCCATAATAAGCCGGATTGTCAGCTCTGCGGGATAATCCATGCCAGTGGCCTTCAGCCCTTTTTTTTCCCACTGTGAAACGCGGGAATGATTAGCAAGTCCTACCTGTTCGGAAAATTGCAATTGAGTCAGACCAAGGTAGGAACGCACGAACAATAGTTCACTGCCAGTAAGCCGGCCTGGTTTCGATATTAGGGCAGAAAACGCCATTGCCTGCAGATCTTTGAAGTTCACTTCCGGCAAGATCTCACCGCGAATTTTTTTGGTTTTAAAACCCACCAAAACCACGGGAAATCCGAGACCTTCATAAACTAATCTTTGCTGACTCATCTTGAAACCTCTATTGATCCAAATTAATTACCGTCACCACAAGTAAACCGTCATCTGTAAGCGCTACAATAATTCGCGCCTTAGTCCGATCCGGCGTGGTTCCCCGGATTGCATAATTCCAACTGTCAAAATGCACATCGAATTTGTCTTTCCTTTGCTCATGAAAACCGTGAAGTAACACATGCTCGACTTGCGGCACCGGAATTAACCGGTCCTTTGTTCTTTGAAAGGCATGATTAGATACAATGTATCGACCTGATTGAACAGCTTCCGCGATTTTAGCGAGGAGATTGTCTTGCTTGCTTCTGTTTTTACTCTGCACCGGACTCATTCCTCGCGATAATCCATCATTACAAGGCTCTATAATGTTAATAATTAACATTTAAAAAGTCAATGCAGTTGTGTATCAGTCAAGATTTGGTCAAGAGCCGAGAGAGAAAAAGCGAGATATCGCGAGCAATACCGAGACAAAGAAATCAGCTTAATTGTGAATTAAAATAAAAACTTATGAACGTTCTCAAGAACTTATGAATTTTTGCGTTTCTGATTCAAATCCTGCCCCCGCTACCAACAATTTCAAAGGGTTGGCCCAAAAGGCCAACCCTTTTTTGCGTTGCGTGCGTGACGGATGCGTGACGAGGATCCGAAATCAGTTACCGGACGAGTCTGAGTGCGGGTCGGGAAACAGTGGTTTCATTGGTTCCTTTGGACAGTGCACTGACGCCGAAACGTTTTGCCACGTTCCTAACAGCTCCGCCGAGCAGATGAACATAATCCATCGTCGTCTTAAGCGACTTGTGACCGCAGATCTCACGAACCGTGTTAACGTCGGTTCCTTCGGCAATCATCAGCATTGCCAATGATGCAACCCCCATCGTTGATCAAGGTCGACTTATTGAACTTGCTCAACCTATTTGCGGTGATCTAAAGCCTATGCAAATTGGACCGGTCACGCTTGAGTGCGACTACAGTGTCAATCCCGAAGCAAGAGCTCTCGTTATGGTCTGCCACAATTATATGTAGCCTCTGGATCGAACTTTCCGTTGACCGAATAACTCACGTCAAATCGATTTAATGCAAGGGTGGCAATCCCATTTTTTGTCTGAGCATAAGCCTTTAATTCAAAATCGAGTGAACTCGCGCTATCGGTTCCTTTCGTGCCGTTATTTTTGCATATATAGCCAGGATACGATGTCCGCTGCTCACAACTCAGACTCAAATCCACTAATTGTGGCTTTTGGGGAGCATTAGCAAAAGCGCGTCGCCAAGTCCCGAAAAATTTTCCATCCCTAGTTGATTTAATGCACAAATATGGATCTGAGTTCTGATTACCTTCACAACTCGCAACTAGTTGCTCTCCCTTCGATTTATCGATTTTACAAAGCATGACACCATTGACATTCGTGCCCGGATGATTTGATTCGAGTTCGGCTGAATCTGTGGTCTTACATCCGTCCAGCACGGTCACCAACAAAAGAATAAAGACAACAAAAAGACGCTTCATTTATATCTCCATATTAACTTTTCTAAATTGCTTGAATTTCTTATCTCAAAAATTTATTGGACACTCTTAAGATATACTGAATGAAGTTAGCGCACAAGACAATCGAAAAAAGATCGTAAAATAAGCGCAGGATTGGTTCAATCTTCACGACCAATGCTGTTTCGCAAATACAATTTTTCCATTCACCCAGTACGGTGCCCAGCGCGGAACCCTGTAGCTATTAGCAATAGCGTCATGAAGAGACTTACTGGGGTGATTGCTGCGGCGAACGGCCACCGATAAGCGTCTGGAGCGCATCCAGAATTAGTGGGTGATTTCTGATCTTTAGATGAAGTTCAAATACCTCGCGCTCGTCCTCAAATTCACGAGGTATTTGATTATAGCAGTTAACGGCGCAGCTGAACCTACCACTTTCGATAAAATAGTTTCCCCAAATACAATAAAAACTTAGATGCCCAGAGATGTGGAAAACTCTTCGTTCCGGGTAGAGATCTTGTAAATTGTATTTGTGATGAAAAACTGTGGGGACTTCTTCCCAGCGACTGCTTTTTATCAAAAACTTGGCGTAATTGGTCTTCGCGAATAAATAATTAGGATGATCATGCAACGTTTTTTTTAATTCTTTTTCATAGTCAACTTTAACTCCCGCCATGCTCTTGGCAGCAAGCCAGTTGTTGCGGATCAGCGCGGAGCCAGGATATTTTTGGTGCAAATCAGAAAATTTTTCTGCTGCGAGATCAGGCCACATCTTGCATAAATCGTAGGCCTGGTGGTAAAGAGCACGATCTTGGGCGTCCGCGATTTCAGAGAGGCTGTTATCGATTGGCATTTTAGAAATTTCGTACTCAACTTGAAACAAACGTTGCTCCTCCAGAGAGGCGGGCCTGTCTAGCTTCCGTGTGGCTACAAGATCAACGCCTCCCAAGAAGCTTTTGATGTCGGCTGCGCCCTTAGATTCCATCCTGAGCTTCTTGTCTCGGCGACTTTTGTTCATACAAAATATTTCCTTTCTTAGAGTTGCGACGGTCACCCAAAACGGGGGCAAATATAACGCAACCATTCATCTCACAAATAAAGACTTTTCTCCAAATCCGC
>CAZUYQ010000047.1:32513-33186 GCA_964624705.1 uncultured Polynucleobacter sp. | reverse complement strand
ATTGTTGTGGGAACAACCACCTTAAGAAGTCTAGAAGGATTGAATGTTATCGCACGTGAGCATGGTATATCTATGGAGACCTTCTCAGATCAGTGGCTTCGAACAAAAATATTTATTCGCCCCGAATTCATCGATTCTAAATTCAAGGCATGGGCCCCAGATGCACTTATGACAAACTTTCATCAGCCTGAAAGTACGCTTCTCATGTTGGTAAGCGCCCTGCTAGGTTACGAGCAAATCCAGAATGTTTATCGCGCAGCGATCGATCAGCAGTACCGTTTTTTTTCCTACGGCGATTCAAGTCTTCTATGGCTAAAAAGCTCACCAACCTGACTCGGTCAGATCTTTTTGCGTTCAAGTATTTGCACCAACAGTTGAAGATCTTCAATTTGTTGCTGCAACCTTTGGATTTCGACATCTCTATTTTTCAACTGTTCAGATATTGCTTCGATCTTCGCATGAAAGCGGCTCTCCACGAGCTTCTCCTTTTCCCGAACACTCTCAAGAGCGTCATTGCAATAGTCCAAGAGTGCTTTTGACTCAATCGAGATCCCAACGTCGGCGGCGATCATGGTCGTAATTTTTTGCGGTAATTGAGCCCACTGCTTAACAGGCGCCGCATGAACATGCACTTTATGTGACTGTTGTTCTTTCTGCATTTGCTGATGTTGAT
>CAZUYQ010000047.1:30902-32394 GCA_964624705.1 uncultured Polynucleobacter sp. | reverse complement strand
ACGCAGTTCACCCGTCGATGGATCAGAATCCGTCGGTATATAATACTTACCGTCACGCAGGACTGCTTGTATCCTTCCAGTTCGAATACGACGCCGGATCGTCATATCCGAAATTCCGAAAGTACGCGCATATTCAACAATTGAAAGCCATTGTTCAGCCATATTCACACCTATGAGGGGTTGCTGTTATTACTAGAATATCAGTATGAATAGGCAGGTAGAAGTCCGCCAATCCTTTGGCTAAGAACAAGCATTTTTTGCCTATACAGACGTCGAATTTATCCGATGAATAGGGTGCTCTAATTCAAAATATTTCTTGATCAGCTGGAATTGGGGGTAACTTTGGCAGCACGGTAAGCGCTTGTTTTGCACTGTATATTTGTTTGTATTGATTGAAATTTCTCAAGACAGTTTTCACATACCGTCTCGTCTCCTTAAAGGAAATTGTTTCGACAAGCTCATCCATATCAAGGTCGGAGAACGTTGAAACCCATCTATCCACTGCGATAGGTCCGGCATTATAACTCGCCACTGCCAGAAGAATATTTCCACTGTAATAGTCTAATAATTTTCTGATATAAAATGAGGCATAACCGATATTTACTTCTGGCACATGCAGGTTCTTCAATTCAAACTTCGGATCGTCCATGACCCTTGCAATGCGAATCGCTGTAAACGGCATAATTTGCATAAGACCTTGAGCACCAACAATACTGCGCGCATCCGGATCGTAAACGCTTTCTGCCCGCATCAAACTTAAAATGATAAATGGATCTATCTTTGTTTCATCAGCGTACTTTAAAACCAGTCTCTCGTAAGCCATGGGGTAAACAAAGCGCCAATCAGAGTTATTCTTTGCGATATGATCTATTAGATCCATAACTGCAGATGGAACAGCTTTGAACGGGGAATCTGGCAATGATGCTGCCTTTAGCCCGTAACCATAATCCCCCAATGTGAACGCGAGGTCGACCGTTTGCGGATACAATTTATTTGCGACTACTTGCGACCAGGGCATGGACCGAACAAGCCTACGAGCAGAACGGTAATCACCCCATTTTTGGAGAAGCCTCGCTGTCCCAAGATCAAGACGCTCGCCTTTGGTTGCATCTGCACTTCCAACATTACTGCCATTCGTCAGCAACTTAGCCGCAAAACTTTCTTTCATACCAATTTCATCTTGGACCTCTTGTCCTTCATCATGTGTCGTCGGAGGACTCGTGCGATTGCGGACCTCAATAATGCCGGGACGCAATGCTTGAATGAGGATTGAATAATAGGTATCTCCATTAGCTGCTAAGATTCTTTTGAAGAGTTCTTCTGCCTGCTGTTTTCGCCCGAGTTTTTCTAAGACTTTGGCACGCCAATAATCTAGTCCCCCGTCAATTCCCCGGTCCCGTTGCGGAACATAACCTGGTCGATCAATAAGTTCTAAGGCAGTAGCAAAATCTCCATCGAGATAAGTGTTCCAAAAGTGATGCCAACGAAGGAC
>CAZUYQ010000047.1:26294-30892 GCA_964624705.1 uncultured Polynucleobacter sp. | reverse complement strand
GCTGAAGTTGACGTAGCAAGCTTACCATAAATTCTTGCTGCAGCGCGGTGTGCCCTAAGTCTTACAAGGCTATCAGCAAGACTTTCTAGCGCATACCGATAATCAAATTGCTCTGAATACTCTTCAATAAACAAAGCGTATGTCCGGGCAGCCGAGCCCCAATCATTCATTCTGACTTGGATTTGTCCGAGTTGACTTAAAGCTTTCGCTCTCCGAACTTTTCCATCCGCACTGCGAAGCGACGAGGGGACAAGCGTCAACTCTTGCTCTGCGAGTGCGGAAGATTCGCGGTATAGGCGTGCTTGTGTCAGAAAGGTAATACGTTCGTTAACATCGAGCGTTTTAATTTCTCCACTTGTCGTCCTTACTAATCCACTTGTGGCAGAGTAAACGTAATAGCGAAGTCCTTCATCTAATACTGCATTGCCCGCAAGACGAGAGAGATACCACAAAGAAGGAGCATAACGAGATTTTAGGGGAATTTTCTCTTGATGGCATTTTAGCTGCTCAAGTTTATGAAAGGCCCAACGACTCTCCGGCGAGTAAGGATAGAAGGAGGCCATCGATTCAACAACGGCAATCCATTCTCGTTCTGGCGTTTTAAGCCTAGTTTCTAAGTAATCCGCCATGAGACGACTCATTTCGTCAATTCTCTGAGCTGGTCTTACGTGTGATTCGTAATCACTCCATGCCTTGGCCAGTAGACGGTCTGCTTTCGCCGCAACAAGAATACGAAGCATTAACGCATACTGTTCCGGTTTCCATTCAACCGTTATTCTCGATTTCCCGATAATAGCTTTCAGTTTCTGCATTGCTAAGGTCGTCTTTGTTTTAGAAAGATCTGCCTCAATCGCCATAATTTCAATAAGAGGGGTCAATTGACTCTCTTTTGGGATAAGGCGAAGACTCTCTTGCAATTCTACAGAGGCCTCCATTTTTTTATCTTCTTTTAAAAATTGTGCGCCTCGCAAAAGATGAAACACTCCCTTTTCAATGGGGGAGCGAAGAGAATTAGGATCTGTCTCAAGGATCGTACGCCTTGCGCTCAAGTCCGATTCGACCCTTTGATCGAGTTGTTCGTAAATGATTTGCGGAAAAGAGCTGGGAACTGTATTTGTTGCTACCGCGGATTCACTTTTTACAGGGGGACTATAAAAAAAACAGATTATCAGCCACGTCCACATATGTGGTCCGCGAAGCCGGTCAATCATTTTAGAAACATGAGCCATCAGGATACCGTTCACTTTTGCTTACGATCCATTCCTCTAAACTCGGCGACCGTCGCCATCAAAAGCCCGAAAACAATCATCGCGTCTGCGCCATTAAAAGCGGGTAATGCATAGCGCCATGCTCCCCATTGCAATCGCATATCAAGCACATCCACGACATATCCGTGAATAAGCCGGTCTATTAAATTACTAGACGCTCCCCCAACAATAATTAGAATCGAAATGCGAGTTAAACGGGGAATCGGCCAGCGTTTTTGAAACGCCAGATACGCTAAAAAACAACAAAGAGCGATCGTTCCTCTCTGAAAGATGGTCGAGCGTTGTTTTTCAGTTAATGAGGAGAGAACACCCCAGGCAGCTCCGTGGTTTCGCACATAATTACACTGAAGCAGAAAGAAGGAACCCGATTCTGAATTTTCAGTATCACCAAACTCCATAATCGGCTGCCTAGAGCCACGGTAAAGCCTTGTGTCTGAGGTATCAGCATGTACCAGCAAAGTCTCAGCACCCCAGTACTTTGTGTACTGATCGATGCCAATTAAAGAAAATACAGCAATAAATGTACAAATCGCGGCATTTCTAGAAAGCATGTCGTCTCAATGTAGTGGCCACAAGGATTGGCAGATGATTTATATGTAGGACGCCTATATATTATTATAACCGAATTCTTAGTCGTAAGGGGAAGCCGTGGTCAAACCTGCCGGGGTGATATATGATTTTGATGGTGTTGTCGTTGATAGCTTAGCTGTACATCTCGCGGCATGGCGGGATTCATACTCAAAGCTTTTTAATACTGAGCTTGGTGAGACCGCTGGGCTTGCAGGACGTTCAACCTCTGCCATTGCCGAAATCCTGTCACAAAGAGCCGGTCAACCACTAAAAGCCTCCGCATTGGCAGAGCTCAAGCGCCAGACCCTACGTGAAGCTCGCTACTCAATCCCACCAATAGCTGGGGCACTTGAAGCATTTGCTTGGCTCAAGCGAGAGTCCATCCCTTTTGGCATTGCTAGCAACGCACCACGTGCTTTTATCAACCACACGCTTCAGGATCTCGGAGTCATCGTCAATCATATTTTTGGCCTCGACGATGTGCCGAGGCCAAAGCCAGCGCCCGATGTCTTTCTATTGTGTGCTCGCAGCATTGGTATCCATTTTCTCGATCATTCGCGAACGATTGTCTTTGAAGACAGTGTCCACGGGCTTAAAGCTGCAGTACTGGCAGGAATGCATCCTATAGGCATTACGACTCAGAACTCTGACAAGGAGTTGCTTGAGGGTGGGGCAATTAAAACATGCCGCAATATTACAGAAGCTTTTGAGCATGGGTGGTTTCGTGAAATCTAAAGAGAGATCGCAATCTAAAAAAGTTCCAGGCTTTATAGGGCAAGACAGCTCCATCGGTTTTAAAGTTTTCAACGTAATATTTACTTTGGCGCTTATTCACCGCCTATTTGCTTCTAAATATCTACATACTTCGGCGTCCACGACACTCAGTAATTTATTACTTGAATCTATTGTAGGTGTTTGGGGCGATATTTGGATCAGTTTCCTACTTGCTTGCCCTTTTTTCATTGCGAGTTTTTTCTTCTGCAGGACAACCACCACACGAACGCTTGCTTTTTTTTGGGTTTTGCTTTGGACCATTTTTACAGCGGCCCATCAAGGCTATGTTGAATATTTTCGCCAGCAAATGATCCCTTTTCATCTCACATATATTTTCGACTTAGCGTTCCTATCAGCTAATAATCAGACGCTTCTCGCGCCAAAGTCGACCACGATTCTTGTCATGGGTCTTTTTCTATCAGTTTATTTTTTTCGCAAACAAACACGAAAACACGCCGACGTAAACTTGCCTTAGAGTTTGTGAGCTTGACATTAATTGCAGTACTAGCTCATGTGGCAAACATCCGCTGGCGTATTCAATGGTTTGTCCCGGAAGCTTTGCAAACACATTATCTTGAACACCTTTTTACAAATTTAAAAACCAAAACGGTCCCTCCAAAACTCACCGCAAGTGATCGTATGTTCCTTGCAGATATCTCGAAGAGATCACCGGACGATTCTCTTCAGACGATTCTGTCACCAATGCTCGATACAAATAACGATTCTTCTTTGGCCCTCACCAGCTTAAGAGCGCGTTTAGATAAGATTAGGCTAGCTGGTGACACCTCCATAATTGCAGTTGTGCTTGCAGAATCACTTCGTCCTGCAGATGTAGGTTGGACGCGGACCAGTACCGATCCGACTTCACTCACACCAAATTTGGACCTCTTAGTTAGAAATGGCGTCAATTTCACTCATGCTTATAGTACGGGCCCGGTAACAAGGGGCGGGCAAGAGGCCGCGTGGTGCGGAATCCCAACCGCTACCAACACCTCGCTTATGAGATCCTTTCCCTTGTTTAAACTCGCCTGTATCGGAGACGTCGCCAGGACTCATCCAGAACTTCTGTCAAAAATCATTTGGATGCACGGCGGTGATACTCGGTTCGACGGGCAACTGAATTTCTGGCAACACCACGGCGCAGAAACATTTTTAACTTCAAGCGATTTTGATTCGAAGACTCCTAAAACTGGATGGGGCGTTAGTGATTTAGCACTATTTGAACGGGCGGCAACGCAACTCGACGCGACGTCTAGTCCGCGTTTACTATTGCCGATGATTCTTTCGGTGACAAACCATATCCCCTGGGACCTCCCGGCGGACGCGCCTCCAAGCATCTCGCAGATTCCAGCCGAGCATGCTTCGCATAGGACCACTGCCTATTTCGATTTCGCTTTAGGTCAATTTATAGATGAACTCAAGAAAAACGGACAATGGAAGAACGCTGTCATTATCGTCGCAAGTGATCATGGAGGGCTAGAACTTGTTCGTAATCCTTCTTATAAGGCAAACAACCCTTTGAAATGGGAGCATCTCGCAAGCCACATCAATCTTACATTAACCGGTGGAGTGGTGGAGGACTCCGTTAGGGCGCACGAGCTTCCTACTGAAATAGCCAGGCACAAATCGCCCCTTTTATTGCAATTATTTCCCGACTCGCCGATTCTGGATTTATGGATATCCCCTTGTTTGCAGGGGCCTCACCGTGGCCTATAGCGTCCGATCTTAATCAATATCTATTTTTACCTGCGGACGAACAGAAAATTCCCAAAGAGAAAATCCTAGACGGCACTTCTGAACAATTTTCGGGAAATGCAAAAATCGCTGCCTTAAGATACCGAGCATTTCTTCAAATGTTATATGAATTTAAACCAGCCAACTAATCTCTTATTCCTGCCCAGATCCGTTCCATTTTCATAGAATGGCTACCCTTGAGCAACACAAAGTCATTTGGCCTTAGATGCTTTTTCAGCTCCTCAATAAGCT
>CAZUYQ010000047.1:4564-26163 GCA_964624705.1 uncultured Polynucleobacter sp. | reverse complement strand
GGCCCTCGATAATTTTTTTGCTTCAGTTCATCAATAAGCCACTTCATACGATCACCTAAAAGCAGCAAAGACGTAGGTTTTTTTATTTTCATGATATCGTTTGCCAGATCACGGTGCAGTAGCTCTTCTTGAACACCTAATTCTTTCATATCAGCTAAGCAAAACCAAAGCATCCCATCAGAAGAAACCTTTTCTTCTGCAACTTTGAACGCAGCACGCATGCTCGCAGGGTTGGCATTATAAAAATCGCAGAGTACCGCTATTCCCGACGCCGAATGTTCCATCTGACTGCGACCACCGCTTGGAACAAAATTCGCTAAACCAAGTTGCAATTCAGCGGGAGAAACTCCCATCGCAAGCGCTGCGGCGACCGCACCCATTTGATTTCTTGCATTGTGTTCCCCAGGTAGGGGAAGAGATAACCTAAATGGTTGAAAGCCCATACCCACAATCTCTAAGAATTTGCCGTCGTCAATAATTCTACCACTTAAAATATGCGGGCCAGAGAGTCCACCAAGAGTAAACCCAATCTTTTTATGCGATGAGATTTCTTGCATTAATGGAGCAACCCATGGATCATCAAGGTTGATAAGTACTGTCCCATCGGCCTGCGCCGTTTCTCGTAAGATCAAATTTTCTTCATAAGCAATGGTTTTGAGATCAATAAGCCATTCTAAATGTTCTTCGGAAATGGCCGTCACGATTGCAAAATCTGGCCTGACGACATCGATATGTTGTTTCATAGCACCAGGCGCATCAATACCGACTTCTATGACCGCTAATTTATGTGCCTCTGTCAATTCCATGAGTGTGATTGGAATTCCCAGAAAACCGTTTTGGCTACCCGTTGTTTTTAACACCTTATTCCATTTGGCAGATACGAGTGCCGCCAAAATATCTTTGGTAGTTGTTTTACCAACACTGCCAGCCACCGCCACAATGGCTGGATTCAAGAATTCACGCCAGTGAGTTGCTAGGATACGAAATGCTTCCATCGCATCCGCCACTAAGAAAATATCGATCCCTTCTTGTGGTGCATCGGCCGGATATTTTTCGCAAAGAACCGCTTCTACACCACGAGCAACTGCTTGAGAAATAAAATCATGGCCGTCGAATTGATCGCCCTTAATAGCGACAAATAGATCTCCTGGGCCCGCCCTACGCGAATCCGTAGAAACTTTCTGAATCACTCTTTTCGCATCAAAATGAGGGGCGATTACTTTAGCCTTACCAGCCAAAGCCGTTCGTACGAAACCAGAGGTTAAGCTCACAGGTTCAACTCCTTCAGAATACTGCTGGTTGCGTCGCGAATCACATCAGGTTCGACGCGGTTAAAGCATTTTGGTTCATTGGTGCAGCTCTTACGCCAGCAAGGAGAGCATCCGACCTCTGATTGAATACGTACGCCGCGATCATAAAGATCGACTTCTTGAAGACAGCTGACTCCAAACCAGGCGATCACGTGTTTCTTGAGGGAAATCGCTATATGCATTCCAAGCGAGCACCCGCTAAGCACCATATCGACTGCTCCCATCCAAAGCATACCGCTGCGAAGACCTTCGCCAGTAGGCGTATTAACAACCCGCGGATCATGAGCAAACGCGTCTTTCATTTGGGTCTGACGTTCTGCATCTTCTCGTCCACCGAGTAAAGCGACTGTGAAATCAGGAAACTCCTTACGCCACATTTTAATGACTTCGATGGAGCGTTCGACCGTAAACTTCTTATATGGATAAAGGAGAGAACAGCCAGTGTTGTAACCAATGATACCCTTTGTACCCGGTTGCAAAATCTTTGCTCGTCTATTTTTAATCTCGAGCTTTTCATCATTGGTTAAACCTAGGACATACTCGTCACGTCGCCAGGGCATGGCCATGGATTCTGTAATTTGCTGGGTCTCAGCTTTCTGATTCACTTTAAATTTCAGATGGTCATCAAGACCAACATCATACTGGTAATTCGCTTCCGTGTTGAACGGGACAATGACACCCATCGGCGACAAACCAAAACCAAATTTTTCTTTCGCCTTAATTCGCTCCGCCAATGCACCTGCTTCAATTCCTTTATCAACTGCCATTAAAACATCGAATTCAAGATGATCGAAAAGCTGCGAGTTTTTTCCGTCTACCGTGATCAGGCGATCAATATAAGGATTATGATCTAAAAGAGATTTCGCCGACGGATAGGTGATCCAAGTGATATGAGCGCCCGGATACTTTTTGCGAATGGGCTCCAATAGAACGGTTGAACGCAGTACGGCTCCTAAAGCCTCTAAGCTCACGATGCAAACTCTCGTCTGTACGCGGTCATAATGAGGACATCCGTCACACGCGCGTTTAAACTTACAAGGCTTGTAGCCCGTAAAATGACGGCAGTCTAAGTTGTATGCCATGAAATTGGTCCCAGATTGAAAACATTAAAGATTCAAAACCACCCGAAATATTGGATAGAGTTATTATTTCACAATCGGCTCGGGAGGGGGAGGATTAGTCTTCGGAGTTTCAAGTCCAACGACCAACTCGGCTAGGAACATTCAGCTAACCAATTATTATTACTAAGAAATACATGCCCAATTGCTGTACGGTAGGTCATTCGTCCTCTTTGACTAAATTCTTTTACTTTCCTCCCCAATCCATAAATTTTTGATATACTTAATAATCTCGTCCTCTTAGGCCTTTATCCATTGGAAGGATTGCGTTTTCGCATGAATTTAAACGTGAAAACAATTCGCATCATAAAGGCCTCAAGCCCCGACCGTGAAGGGTTTCTAGCCTCTCGGATTAACGAATTAGAGTCTGCGGGATTCAAGGTTTTGTTTGATGAGATTCTTCCCGATCCCGTATGGACCTACTGCGCGGGCTCGGTCGCAGACCGGGCAAAAGCTTTAACTCGCGCACTTCTCGAAGATGAATCGGATGCCGTGATGTGGGCACGAGGTGGTTACGGCGCCTCCGAACTTCTACCGCTTATGCCCTGGTCTGAGATTCGTAGAGGGCCTAGTAAAATAGTTGTCGGCTTTTCTGATGTCTGCGCTTTTCAATCGGCGCTATATACCATGACCGGCAGGCCTTCTATACACGGACCAATGCCTGCAACCACGACGTGGAAGAAAAACGGTTCTGATGACGTCACCCAGCTTATTGCTCTTCTAAAAGGTGAAGCAAACAGCGGTCATTTAAATATTGCCCGCATCCCTGGCCTTCACAGCGAAAAACAAAGAGAAATTGCCGGGACCTTGTTTGGTGGCTCCTTGACTGTTTTAACAGCGCTCATCGGCACTCCTTACCTTCCAAAATCTTTCAAAAATCACATCCTAGTTTTTGAAGATATCGCTGAGAATCCTGGGCGCGTACTTCGGATGCTCAATCAATGGCAGCAGTCAGGATCTTTAGCCGGCGTCAAAGCCATCGTACTTGGTGCTTTCACAGGGCTAGGCGGCAATCTTCCTGATAATGCGCCCATGTTATATGAAGAGATCGCTCGTAGATTTGACCTTCCCATTTTTCACACTGGAGATTTTGGTCACATCTCTCCCAATTTTCCATTTGTTGTTGGCAGCTCGTGTCACATCAAAGATGGTCTGCTAAACTGGTCCATTACAAGTATCGCTAATACTTAATCAACTGTTTGAGGGCATGTCACAATGGATCTAAAACCGAAATCAAAAATCTACTTTATGGGCATTGGTGGAACCGGCATGGCAGCCGTAGCAGGGCTTTGCCAAGAAGCCGGCTATCAAGTGAGCGGCAGTGATGTTCCGATGTACCCGCCGATGTCGACAATGCTCGAAGAATTGAAGATTTCCGTTCGTAGTCCTTATGCAGCAGAGAATTTGGCCGCCGAAAAACCCGATATGGTTGTTGTGGCGAACGCCTTATCCCGCGGAAACGTCGAGCTTGAGGCCCTTCTTCGCAGCGGTATTCCTTACACAAGCTTTCCGAAGTTGACAGGGGACCTTTTTTTAAAGCATCGCACAAGCATCGTGGTCACAGGAACACACGGCAAAACAACCACCTCATCGTTGCTTGCGCACGTTTTATTTGAACTCAAACAAGATCCTGGCTTTATCATCGGTGGCATCCCTCGCAATTTCCCTCGTAGTTTTAGGCTTGGCACCGGTAAAACCTTCGTAATTGAAGGCGATGAATATGACACTGCATTTTTTGATAAGGGTCCCAAGTTTCTTCACTACCATCCTCATCATCTGATCATCAATAATATTGAATTCGATCACGCCGATATCTATGCCAACGTCGAAGCCATCGAAGCGCAGTTTGCAAACGTCGCGCGCTTGGTTCCAACAGATGGTGTCATTATGGCAAATATGGATGACCCGAGAGTTCGCAAGCTTATGGAAGTCGTACAACCAAAATGCAAAGTAATTAAGGTTTCAACCCTCGGAGAATCTAAAGATGGCGATGTGACGTTAGTACGTTATGCGGCCAGAGAAGGAAATCGCGGCGAGCAGCTCTGGACCGCTGTCATCAAAACAAAGACTTGGGGCGAACTAAATATTGAGACAACTCTATCGGGCACTCACATGCTTGCAAATATTACGCAGGTAGTCGCTACGATCGAAAGCCTTGCGGAAAAAGGCCGACTCACGAAAGTTCCAACTACTGCCGAATTAATTCTCGCAATCAAAACATTTAAAAGTGTTGCTAGAAGACTTGATCACCTTGGAGCAGTGGGCGATATCGATATCTTCGAAGACTTTGCCCATCACCCAACCGCCGTAGGCCTTGTCATCGAAGGGTTTCGGGCTGTCTATCCAAACAGAAGATTATTAGTCGCTTTTGAGCCTAAAAACGCAACAAGTCGGCGCAATATCTTTCAAAAAGCCTATATTAAAAAGCTAGGGCTGGCCGATGGGGTCTACCTAGGCCCCTGTCCTGAAGATAAAAGAATCCCCGGCGAAGAGCGGATGAATATCGAGGAGCTAGCTCAAAATATAGGCAGCAAAGCAGCTGCCTTTGCATCTAACGATGAATTATTGAGCAAAATGTTTAAAGATATTCGCCCGGGCGATGCAGCTATCTTTATGTCTTCCGGCAGTTTCTCTGGAATTCAGTACAAACTTCTCGATCAGTTAAAAAATAAATCATCTTAATAAAACTGTTAGTTGCAATTTTTTGTGTGCATAGGCAGATTAGTTCACTATGCAGCCGAGGGTGCACGGGGCACTCAACGAGGTAAGCAACAGACGAATGTTCGTTTGTAACTTTTTTTTAATTTTTTGACTTGGTTTAGGAGACGCGCGATGCTTTTGAAGTCAACCCTCTCGATCGCAACATTGACTGTTTTTCTTGGCCTAGCGGCTTGTAGCGACGACAAAAAAGCACCTGTTGAGCCAACTGCTCCAACTGCTGCTGAAGTTCCTGCGACACCACCAGCGCCAGTAGCAGCTGAATTGAAGACTGAGCCTGTGTTTTTCGGTTTTGATGACTACACCATTTCTGGCGAAGCTCAAACCAAACTAACCGCAATGGCAGAAGCTCTTAAAGCTAACAAATCTGCTGTGATTCAAATCGAAGGTCACTGCGATGAGCGCGGAACCATCGAATACAATCTTGCTCTTGGCGAACGCCGCGCGCAATCTGTTAAGAACTTCTTGACCCAGCTTGGCGTCGAGGCTGCTCGTCTATCAACTATTTCTTACGGCGAAGAGAAGCCAGTGGCTCAAGGCCATAGCGAAGACGCTTGGTCCAAAAACCGCCGTGCTGAGTTCGTACTTACAAAGAACTAAGATCGCAGATTTTATGCTCTCGTAACAAAAAGCCGGCTCATTGCCGGCTTTTTGCTTTATATTTTTCAATCAAATGGCCTTAATTCGCAGACCGCCATTGAAACGATACGACAGCCGCGTTAAGATAAGTACCTTACCCATTTAGGGTTTTTACATATATGCCCGTCATCTCATTAAAAAGATGATGTTGCTAGGAGGTTGATTTGATCAGTTTTTTGGTCGCCACCGTTGGCGTTCTTATAGGTCTTTTGGTATTCGGTATCGTCCTACACAAGAAACAACTTGCAGCAGCATTCGAAAATGCTCGGGTCGACTCTCAAAGGACACTTGAAGAAGCTCGACGTGAGGCGGATGATTTAGTCAAGTCAAGCATTCGAGAGTCAAAAGAAGATAGTCGCAAAGCACGTCAAGCATTTGAAGATGAATCGAAGCAACGTCGTCAGGAAATTACGAAGTTAGAACAAAAGCTTAAAAGTCGTGAGGAAACTCTCGAGAAAAAGATTGGTCAGCTTGATGCCCGTGAACAAGAACTTGAAAACTTAACCAAGCGTCTTCAGCAAGAAGAGCACAATTACCAAAAATTAAATCTCGAGTGTCAAACAACTGTCGAGAGAAGTCGCAAAACACTCGAGAGCATTGCTAATATGTCTCAAGAAGAGGCTAAGCGGGAGCTTATCAAAAGCCTGGAAGTTCAAGCCCGCAAAGATGCGCAAGAGCTCATCCGCCAAAGCAGAGGCCGACAAACGAGCTAAATCGGTTGTAAGCCTTGCCGTACAGCGTATTTCGGGCGAATACGTAAGTGACTCCACGATCACCGTCGTTGCACTTCCTAGCGAAGACCTAAAGGGTCGCATTATTGGCCGTGAAGGTCGTAATATTCGAGCTATCGAACAAGCAACCGGAGTCGACCTGATTATCGATGATACGCCTGAGGCCGTGATTATTTCATGCTTCAACCCTGTTAGACGCGAGATTGCAAAATTAACTATTGAACGTTTGATTGGTGATGGCCGCATTCACCCCGCTCGTATTGATGAAACTGTCAAAAGAGTTCAAAGTGAATTTGATTTAGTGATTCGTGAGCAAGGCGAACAAGCAAGCTTCGACACCGGCATTACTGATTTACACCCCGAAGTTGTGATGCTTCTTGGCAAATTAAAGTACCGTACGGCAGGCCAACAAACCGTACTTCAGCATAGTCTTGAGACCGCTCATATTTGCGGAATTATTGCTGGTGAAATGGGTCTAAACGTCAAGAAAGCCAAACGCTGCGGCCTACTTCATGATGTTGGTAAAGCAGTTGATCAAGAGGCGGAAGGTCACCACGCCGATCTTGGTGCCGAAGTCTGCGCTAAGTACAATGAGAACGCTGACGTGGTAGAAGCAATACGTCTTCATCATCAGGAAGATCTCTCGAATGCTACGCCCTATGCCGTGGTTCTTTACGCAGCCAACAGCCTCTCGGCAAATCGTCCCGGAGCTCGTAAAGAAGTTCTTGAAACCTACGTCAAGCGTCTCAACGATATGGAAAATGTCATTAAAAGCTTCGAAGGTATTTCCGACGCTTTCGTCATCCAAGCTGGACGTGAAGTACATGCCATCGTGAACCCGACCGCTGTCAACGATATGCAGGTAGTAGATCTTTCATCCAATATCGCCTTTAAGCTTCGCCAAGAACTTACATTCCCTGGGCAAGTAAAAGTCACGGTTATTCGTGAAAGTAAGTTTGTGGATTACGCTAAGTGATTAAAATTATCGGTATAGGCGATGTCATCGGTCGACCGGGCCGCATTGCTTTAGAAGCCGGATTAAAAAAAGTTCGAGAAACCCATGATGTCGATTTTGTCGTCGTAAACGGCGAAAACGCTGCAGGGGGGTTCGGTCTAACCCGCAAAATTTTCGACCAATTTATCGATACTTTGGGCGTCGACTGCGTCACGACCGGTAATCATTGGATGGATAAGCGAGAAATCTATGATTTTTTAGATCACGACCGCCTTGTTTTGCCGGCAAATATGGGCAACGTCGATGACACCAAACAGGGTTGGCGCATCATTCGCACCAAAAAAGGGGTCGCCGTTGCTGTGGTCAATCTTCTCGGCAAAGTTTTTATGCAGGGCGAAAATCGCAGTCCCTATGACGCCGTCGAAAAAATGCTGGACCGCGTGCCACCTAACGTGAAAATAAGACTCATCGATATCCACGCCGAAGCCACTAGCGAGAAGCAGGGGATTGCTCAATTATTAGCCGGAAAGGCTTCGATCGTCTATGGAACTCATTCTCATGTTCCTACCGCAGACGAGCGAATCCTTAAGAATTACACGGGCTTTGTGACTGACCTTGGCATGACCGGTCCTTACGACTCTGTTATCGGCATGGATTCCCAGGCCGCTATAAAACGGATGCGTACTGGCGAACGAAAGAATTTTGAACCCGCCAAAGGTGACCTGTGGTTTTACGCCTGCCTATTTGAAGTCGATGAAATTTCAGGAGCTTGCACCCGCGTTGAGCGGTTGCGTTTTCCCGTCGATAACGGTTAAGATGCCCGTCAATATCAAGACCACTCAGGTCTCTAGACGATTACTCGCCTCATACAAGGTCGATGATTATGACACTATTTAAGTTTAAGCCTTCCGTCCAAAAATTAATTTTTCTTGGTTTTACAATGACGAGTGCTACCGGCGCCCATGCTTTCTTTTTAGATGGTAACGGTTATTTCGGTATGCGCGGTGAAACAAGAGTAAACCCAGATTTTCAAAAAGATCGCGGTACCTATCAAGCCACCGAAATGAGGCTCGATTTAAACGGTGAAGTACGCGCCAACGATCGTGCAAGTTTTAACTTAAGACTCGGCATTTTTGATGATCGCGATGGTAACTACTTAGGTGATAGTGCAAAACCATCAACCTGCGAACCTCGCCGTTCCGCTGACGGTAGCGTCGACACAAGCTGTGAAGGACGCAATCAAGGGACCAGCAATGGCTCAGGTTATTCCAACTATAAACCTGTGATTCGTGAAGCCTACGCAAAGTATGCGTTTAACTACTGCCTATTAACAGCTGGACGTCGTAGCCGCGATGTCGGTCTCGGTATTTTGCATAGTAGCGGCAAAAATCCTTTTGATACCGATGCCTCTGTTTTTGATGGGGTCACTTGTGACGTCAACATCCAAAAACAACAAGATCTCGGTTTTACGTTTGGCTTTGATAAACTTCAGGAAAGCGGCACTTGGACCAATAATCCATACGATCGCCCCTTAGCTGAGCCAGGCGCTGAAGGCACCTTCACGAGTAACACTCCGAATAAGTCAACTCGATTTGGCGCGAATAATCCATCCGATGACTTAGACCAAATCTTTTTTGGCATCACCTATGATGACCGTAAATCAAAGCTTGCGGGCTCATTTGCAAAACATGTCGGTATTTATTTCTCAAACATCCTTGGTACTGATTCTAAGACCGACGTCAAGTTTCTCGATCTCTACACGGGTCTTTATTATGGCAACGTCTCGTTCCGCAATGAGCTGGTATTTCGCATGGGTAAAACGGCAAGTCCAGATGTTGTGGCGATGGGTGGAAAAAGACTTGATGCTGATGGTAATGCGGCGGCAACAAATAATGTTCAATCGATCGGCTTAGCCGGACAATTTGATTATACCCTCGCAAAATCCGGAGCAAGCTTAGGCCCGGCCGAATTTAATGAAGGCAATGCAACGCGTCATTCACTATTTTTGACTTACGCATATGCACCAGGCGATGCGGATGGGTACTATCAAGACCATGCTGGACTTGGCGATACCACCGATGCTGCAGGCGTCGTTACTAAGGGCCTGAACTCAACTATTGGTGAAGGGATGCGCAATGACAACGCTAAAGCCATGGCATTCAATAAAAATTACAAGCCGGCCATGCTGATGTTTAATGGTAAATCCACTTCTAAATACCTAAACACTGGCGGTGTCTTTGATTCTCAGCGCGTTACGAACGTCGCTCTTTATTCTTTAGGCTATCGCTACGAAAATCAAGAGAACGGTAACTTTGAAGTTAAATTGATTACGGGCCGACTGATCGAAACCATGCCTTCAGAAGTAAAGGCTTGGTACGATACAAAGCCAAAACCTCCTACTTCGTCTGCTGACAAAACTAATGATCCTTACTATGACCGCCCAATGGGTTACTCGGGTTCTGATCTCGGTTACGAGCTCGATCTCCTCTACACTTGGCAGTACCGCCGTGAAGTTGAACTCGGCGCAGGTATCGCGGGTGCATTGCCTGGTAAAGCATGGGAAGTATCCGTTGAGAACAAACCGACAACAACCCTTGGCCTTATGGGAAGTTTCGCGTTAAAATTCTAGTCGCGCATCATCTCGCGGAAACTAGGGGGTTATCGTGCAGCACTATTTGGATTGGGCTACGTTCATAAAGTTGGATAATGCAGCGTCCTTAGATCTATTGACGTCGCTGACTTCTGCACTTCATGAAGAAGCCCAGATTTCAGAACGCGATACCGACTCACTAAGGCAGATTCTCAACTCAAAACCAGCTGACTGGTACAGTGACGGCCGCTCAATTATTGCAGGTCTCATTGATGAGAACGCGTCCATCTTGCCGATCCTCACCAATCGTTACGGGGTCAGCGGATTTTGTCTTAATCACACTCGTTTTTCGATGCGGCCACTTTTGTCCGATTTGATGAATAAGCTCGCAGTATGGGCAGACCTTTGCTTGAAAAAAAGCGAGCTCGTGTTCAACCGTCCTTTCTTTGTTCGCCGTGATTCTCGCACAGAACGGCGCGAGCTTTTTTCCCAGGTGCTCGTAGTTATGGCCCGTCTACTGCACGACACCGTTGGTGAGCTTCGTCATATTCTTAATGATGTATCGACGATGCGTCCGTCGGCTGTTTTAGATATTACTGGCAACATCGAAAGTATGGATACAAGAATTGCCGTGAATTTAGGATTTGGCGGCACGGATCCCCTAGGTTCTTTTAGCAGGGTCGAACACCATGCCGTTCAACGACTTGCATTAAGCCTCAGCCATTTATCTGAAGATATTGTGATCTTACTAGAAGACCTTGTCGCCAACTGCCAACCCTCTGAGACTTTGGTAGCCACAAGCGGACTGTGTGAGCTCCTCTCTGCTGAAGCCCAAAAATTTGCGGGGCTGTCACTGCCTGATACGAATTCGCTGACAGTATGGGAAACAAGAAGACTTGCCATCAATTTTGGGCTTTATACGATTTCACAAATTGTTGGTGCCATCACACATTCTGCCATCAGCGCTCTCAGTCCAAAAGAAATTCGCGATACTCAGAGTTATTTATCGCGCGACGTAGAGCGGACGCTCGCGGGCGAACTTTCCGCAGGCGGAGTTGATATTGCAGTGGCAACAGAGGCTGCCGATGCGTTGGTAAAATATTGTCTTCATCACAAAATTCAAGCTAGTGAAGTGATTGAACCTGAGCTCAAAAAAATTCATGCTGCGTTGACGCCTGCAACCTTGAATCAACTCATCAAAATTACCAGTGTTGATATTTCGGCGACTCCTGGCGGAGCTGTTTCAAAAGCCAGACTTCTTGATACGGCAAAAGCTATTCGTAAAGGCCTTACAGCCCTAAGTCCTTTTTCTATTAATCTTTCGGCTTTGCTTATAAGTTTTCTGTTTGTAGGTTGCGGTTGGAAGACCCCACTTAAAAACGACGAAGCCGAGCTACGCCCAAGCCTACCATTCCGGGACAGGGCTCCCACTCAGATTTTTAAATCAAAATCGCCATCACCTGGTTCAGCCGCTGCTAAAGGAGTTTCTAATGACAAGACCACAGACAAGCCCGAAAACCTCAATAAATAATTCTAAAAGCGGTCCCATTAACGGTGTTTGGACCGCGATCGCGACTCCTTTTTCCGAAAATGGTGCAATTGACTGGGACGCTTTTGAAAAGCTTATGGCGATTCAAATCGCGGGTGAAGTTCAAGGTATCGTTATTTCTGGCACTACGGGTGAAAGTCCCACGCTCTCTGTTCAAGAAAAAATATCACTACTGCGTAAAGCACGAGCTTACTTGCCAGCGTCCATTCGTGTCATGGCGGGAAGCGGCGGAAACAACACAGCACAGAGCATTGAACTTTCTAAACTATGCGTTGATGCGGGGGCTGATAGTCTTCTGATCGTAACCCCGCCTTACAACAAACCGTCCTTTGCAGGCTTACAAAAACACTATGAAATGATTAGCGCTTCCGTACAAGTTCCGCTGTGTCTTTATCACGTTCCGGGCAGAACCGGACAACTACTCTCAGCGTCTACGATTGCAAAGCTCACACAAATCCCACAAGTCACTGCTGTTAAGGAAGCCTCCGGCGATGTCGCGTTATTTTCTCGCGCCGTCAACGAGAGCTCTGCGCAGTTTTTGAGTGGCGATGATCCGACCTACCTTGCAAGCCTTGCTGTTGGTGGAGTCGGAGTGATTAGTGTTGTTTCAAATGTTTTTCCAAAAGCCATGACACGGCTAACCCATGCGTTCAAAAAAAATGATGTCGCCACCGCTATCGCGATTCATAAAGTTCTTCTCCCTGGAATTGATGTCTTATTTTGCGAGGGAAATCCTGGACCATTGAAAGCCGCCATTCATATTTTTGGTTGGGCAAAGAATGTCCTACGCGAGCCGTTGGCACCTGTGACCAGCGAAAATTATGCGCTCATTGAGCGAACATTAAAATTAACCGAAGAAAAACTAAAAGACCTAAACTGCTTATGACAACAGTTCAGAAAAAATCAAAACCGATATCCATCTGGATTTCTGGGCTTTCTGGCAGAATGGGCCAGGCGATCGCAGAGGCCGCTGAGCAGCATAAATCGCTTCATATACTTGGTGGTAGCTCTGCGTCATCGAGCGATTTAAGCGCTTTTAAAATGGCCGATATCATCATCGATTTTTCTTCGCTCACTGGCAATCAAGAGCTTTTAAAATTGATGGCAAAACACAGTTCGAAAACACTTTTAATTGGCACCACGGGCTTATCAGAAAAAATTTTGAAGCAGTGGCAAGACCTCGCCAAGAAAAACAAACACCGCATTCTTTTTGCTCCAAACACTAGTATCGGTATTTATCTACTTATGAACGAAGTCGGGCGCTTTGCTAAAGTTCTGGTTCCCGCTGCGTTTGATATTGAGATCGTCGAAACTCATCACAACCGAAAAAAAGATGCTCCGAGCGGTACTGCACTCTTACTTGCTAAAGCCCTACAAAACGAATTTCCAGCCTATAAGATTGTGACCGCACATGACGGGCTAAGATCACCTAAAACCATTGGTGTTCATGCGGTTCGTGGGGGCGGAGTTTTCGGTGAACACGTCGTAAGATTTATAAGTGAACACGAAGAAATCACCATCGGACACCGTGCTTTTTCGCGTGCGCTTTTTGCCCACGGCGCACTCAGTCTTGCAGAAAAAATTCACGCAAAAAAAGCATTCGGATTTTCGACTTTGGATACACTTTGATTTTTTAGCGGTGTTGTTGGCGACTAGTTAGACGCACTCGTATTGCTAAGATGCTTCTCCAGAGGAGCACCCGTACGAACAAATGTCGAAGATTCCATATCTGTCATCAGGGTATCGGCTGCGAGCCAATGTCCAGAAGCTGTTTCAATAACAACACTGTAGACCCCAAGTGGGACATTGAAGAACACGGCTTTTGCGGTTGGTGAATCGGCAAAATACCAACCGTCGCCCACGTCATGGCCGGTCGTATCAACAAGGCGAATCTTCACACTTTCATCACCTTGACCACTAATTGCGGCATGTTCTACGACCACCGTGCTTAAATCTGGATCTTGATATTGCTGTGCATAATTGGCCATATCATCGATAAATCCACGTGGTAGTAATGACATAATTTGCCGCGATCCAGGCAATTTAATGGACGATGCCTGGAGGCTCGTTTCAAAATCTGCCGATGCGGCAACAGTCCACACTCTTCCGCGCACTGGGAGCGCGGGATTACCAGAGGTATAAACACCTTCATCGATAGGAACCATCTGATCTTTGCCGCCTACTATTGCAACCTCAGCCTGCTCGACTGCAAAATAACGATTCGCGCGTTCCATATCTGAGGAAAGTTGATCGCCGGCCGTTGCTACTGCTGCTACCGTCGTTGTGAGATGGCGAGCGTCATCAAGCCCAATATACTCTTCAGAATGTTTTCCTCGCGCAGTCATCAGCACCGCCACTTGGATTGGTTGCTCACCACGTTGAACCCCTAGGGCCACCGCCCCGGATTCGACGTTAAAGAAACAAAATCTACCATTCGCACTCGTGGCAGGAAGCCTTGTGTCGACATAACCCATCTCATTAAAATAGAATGGTCCAATCGCATGACCATTTGTCGATACGCGAATACCAGCCAAAGGTTTGCGATGTGTGTTGGAATCTAGAATCGTCGAGCAAATGGATGACATTTCCATATTTTGCACAACACCGGCCATGCGTGCAGCATAGTCTAATGATAGATATCTTCTGACCATGACAACTTGCGCTCGTTCACGGCTATTTGCGGACGCGTCGTAAACAATTTCAACAAACCCAGGCATGATAGCGCCGGAATTATCTAAAATTTCACCGAAAACTCTTGCTCCCACCGGCATGTCGGGAATCTCTATATATCCTTGACCGTCTGTTCTATTTTCAAACTCAGTTCCAATCAGTCGAAGGCGAATACCGCCAACAGGATAGAGACGAGAGCCGTCCCACTGTGAGCGTTCATCCACAAGCCTGACCATCATGCGACCGAAACTTGCTTTTGCTTTTGCCCTCACGAACGTCACAAGGCCATCGTCAGTCGAGGCAAGGGCTGTCATCTCAGTGGGAACTTGTAAGTCTGCAGGGGTCTTATCGTCTATCTTATGAGAGGTCGAGTTTGTAAGGCCGCCATACGTTGCATGGATTCCTGTCGCAGCGCGATCTAAAACATCGACGGACGCAAGATTGCTCGGAAGTTCCAAATCATCCGGCGACAAATTTTTAGGTGATGCTAATTTCGAAACTGCAACAGGAGGGGTTACCGCCACCACAGGGATTGAGACCGGAATAATGCTGATACGGTCCTGCGACACCACAAAAAGCTCTGTATTACCAGAATTCAGTGCTCGTAACTGATTAGTCGCACTATCATAAGCAAGCATCGCGGGGTCACGCACAAACATCGAAATATGTTTTTTCTTCACTTCAGGTGCCATCTGAATCAATACAGTTTCCTGCGCATCTTTTAAAATTATTTTTCCACCTTCGGTCGTAACCAGTCCAGCAGCACCACGGTAAAATTGTAGAGTTCTGTTTTTTTGTGAAGTCGCTGTTTTTGCATTTGCATGAGTTGGCACGGGCACACCAAGCATACTCGTAAGCATTTCATCGGTGACAAGTTCCTGTTTTGCAATCTCAGTATTTGTCGCTGGAGCGAGAATTGTGACATGAGGTTTCGCGGCAGCTACTTGCTCAGAGCTCCAAGAAGCGCATTCATAATTTCCATCGATCAAATTAAGTTGACACTGCGTGTTATGACTATTAGCAGATCCGACATAAGCACCCTGCTTTGGTTTCGCTGATTTTTGCGGAAGTCCTGCAATCCAAGCATCTGCAGCAATTTCCTGGCTCGATTCTAACTCTGAAACTGTGTAATCAAAATCATCAGATGAATTCATCATTGAGCGCACATCGCGACTTGTTGCGCTAGTGGTGACCACGATATCGTCAAAGTTTTTTGTTGCATAGATAGACCGATCAACCTTGGGTGCTACCGGCGTCCTCTCAAAAGCAAGCCAGTCATAGCTTTGTGTTGATGCTATCGCGACGTTGGAAAAAAATATCAACGCAAATAACGTGGCGCATTTTTTTGCTACGTTACTCATCACTGAGAATTTTTTTACATCGTTTTTCAAACTTGTTCCCTTGACGACTGGCTTTACACCATCAATTCTTCAAAAGTCTTCTCTCTGTATCGGATTCTAGATCAATTACATGAGAAAAAAATTAGAGAGCTTATTCATTATTATACTCGAAAGCGTTGCTAGACAGGTACTACGCCAAGCAAAAAGCCTCGAAGGCTGACACCCCGAGGCTTTTGGATCTAATATCACTGGCAAAACTGTGCTGGTTTTGACTTTGAACAAAGATGCTTTTTTTCAGAATCTCCGCCAACTTACTAACATTCAACCTAATTTTTCTTTAAGTAGCTGACTGACCAATTTTCCGTCGCCTCCACCACCCAGCTCTGCCATAACAAGCTTCATCACAGCACCAAAATTGCGATCGGTTGTTGAAGTCAAAACTTTGGCGATTGCAGCGCTCGTTTGCTCTGGACTAGCTTTTTGCGGCAGGTATTCATCCACCACTTTGATCTCCGCGAGAAGTGCATCTTTCTTCTCTCCATCTGGGTAATCATCGAGGCTTTTTACCAATTTTTTTTGGTACCCAGCAACGATCTTCAAAACCTGGTCTTCCGGAAGCTCCTGCTGTAAGTTCACCTGGGCTTGGCCATATTTAATATCACTAAGCACCATCCGCAGGACGCTGAGCCTAGCTGCGTCTTTTGCTTTCATTGCTGTTTTGATGTCGTCTTGAATTTTATCTTTTAATCCCATAAATTCCCTCACTTCGCAAATAACTGTTTAATGTCCTGTGGCGCATCCGCAAGTAATAACAAATGAAATAGACTCTGATTTTCGACCGTTTCATCCCCAAGGCCGAACGAACGCTCGTACTGGTTTAATGTCGGTAACGCCGATGGTCCATCAGAAAATCCAACGGCTTCAAATTCCACACATTCGATCGCTCTATCACCAGCCTTTGCACGGTAATGCACGACTTCGCAATCGGCGAAATAGGCCACGCCGATATCTTTGGTGAGTGTAGCAGTCCACGCTACCCCGAAAACATTTAGGAACGCTTGGATCGCGGCGGCCTGGTCGATGCCGTCTCGAAGCAGGTCCAAATTAACTTCCAACCGCTCGAAGGTCGATTTACCGACACTTTTAACCGTAAGCTGTTGAATCTCCCGGTCAAATCGATGTCTAAATACATGAGAGTTCCAGCCTTTCAGTACATAATAGGTGTCTTTTACGACAACCTCGTCGGTCCTGAGGGCCCCTAGTTGGCGTGCTGTGTTTAGAAAATCGTGGCGGCTGAAGCCAGCCGGAACAATAAATTTATGCTCAATTTCAATAAACGAAGAATGACCCACAAAGATTCCAAACAACTGTCTATTAAAGTTTAAGTGCTACTTTAACAATGTTGCGAAAGCGGCCTTCTTGATTTACACGGTTTTCAGCGAAGAAACCATTCCGAAAGACAAAGAATTCGTTGTGAACACTCCAACTCGGAGTGACATCAACAGTTAACCTTGCCCGCCAGAAGGACCTTCTCTCCGGTACGTAATGATAGTCCCATCCCCCGCCCGTATCGTTTCGAAAATACTCAGGAATATAGCGACTCTCGATGTGAGCGCCAAGATCGGTAGAAAGGTAAGGGGCAAAGTTAGGCGACCATCCAAAAGCAATGCTTTCCTGATGCACATAGCGGAGCGCCCGATCTTCAAATCTACCCTCCACTGGATCTTGATCGGTAGCGACGAGACCAAAGCCTGAGCCACCAGCAGCATTTGTTTCATCCACATACAATGCTTTGGAGTACATTTTGGTGAAACCATCGGCAACCGCTCTCACCAGATATCGACCTCCGGTCATCCGCCACTCAGTCTTTACAAGAGGTGCAAGGCCTACAGTATAGACGGTCGCATCAATACCGCGAAGCGCATCTCGTTCAAAGCGGTCACTATCTGCAAACTCCGTGGGATCGCGGTCTGCCGCACGCACAGGCACTTGAATAAGGTTATACCAAAGGACATGGAAATACTGGCCTCGCATAACCGATATATCAGCCGCAAATTCAGGTCTTTTTTGATAGAATGACTGAGACCCCGCCATTTTCACAGCGCCGGCAGATGCACTGACGTCGAGGCGGTCTTGGTAAAACCTAGCACCTAATTGAAACCTAGCGTGGACAGCTGGATCTCGACGCATCCGCTTGTCGTTCTCATTGAAATAGTCGTTGATGACGTGTTGAGCCTCAAGTCCCCCATAAGGATGCATTCCCCCATCACTTTGCATGGGAGCGGACACCTTGCGGCTTGTTACAGGAGCTGATGAGGCGCGAGGCTCTGGATCCTCAGCCGCCTCATTCGTATTAGGATTCCCAACTGACGGCCCAGCTGCTCCAGCTAACCCGGTCGTTGCAAAGATCCCTTCAAGCCAAACGAACGCAGCAATAGTTGCTACGCACCTGCCGTTGCATCGTGCCATCCCTTGCACCTCGCTATTGCCACCCGGTTTAATATAATTATCGAAACGAAAACTTACTGAAGCTGTTGGACCGTGAAAAGATTACTGCCCTTCATACTCACTGGAGAAAGTGTAATCGCCACGAACACAATTTTATCGCCAGGTTTCAGCCAGGAGTTACGAGTTAATTTATCGTTCACTTCTGGTAAGACTTGGCCGATCCCTGGGTCATTTTCTAAAACTAAAGCCTGGACTCCACGGACAAGGCTCAATCGTTTTGCAACCGATGGATCAAAAGTAACGGCAATAATTGGAACTGGTGGCTGATAGGATGCTAAACGAAGCGCGGTATTGCCTGCTTTTGTGACGCAGACAATTGCTTTTGCACCGACGCGCTCGGCTGTCGTGTAGGCGTTAAAAGCTACGGCGTCCATTTCTGTTTCAATCGACGGTGAGACTTTGACCCAGTTGAGAACATCAATACGGGTTTTTTCGGTATCAACAATAATGCTATGCATGACATTCAAGGCACGTGCCCCAAAGCGGCCATGTGTTACCTCTTCCGAGAGCATCAACGCATCCGAGCCGTCGTGAATAGCATTCGCGATATCAGAAACCTCAGCACGCGTTGGTGTCGGACCGCGGCGCATGGAACCAAGCATCTCACTGGCGGTAACGACTAGTTTTGCATAGTCGTTCGCCTTCTGAATAATTTCCTTGGTCAGCATGGGAATCGTCGCAGGACTGGTCGTTAATGCAAGCTCGCGTCTTGAGATCAAAAGACCTTCAACGAGCGGGATTAGCTCGTCCAGTTTTTCGTAAACGTTTTTAGAGTCCACGCGCAGAATAAGCCAAGGCGGATCCTTTGAAAGTTTCTCAAGCGATGCACGAAACGCCTGAATTTCAGCTGGATCTGTGATCCCCGGAAGCACAAAATAATCCACATGACGGTCGACTAATTTCTGTAAAAAAGTTTTATCAAGTGTTGCTAACGTTCGTTTTGCTCGCGTTTCGGGAATGTGAATTTCTGAGTCTGGAAAAACCTGGCCACCTTGGACAACCTCAAGCGTGACGGAGTCCTTTGCTAGCTCCACGACTTTCAAAACCACTAAACCGTAGCCAATATAAACACTAGCATCGGAGCGGAATAAACCATCCCAGTATCTAGCTTGAACTGCAATCTCGTCTTTGCCAGCCGGTGATTTCGCGCCGACGTGGACAAAACGAATTTTCTGCCCATGATGAACATCGATGGTTTCTTTTAAGCCAATGATATGCGCCCTCGCACCTTCCGACAAATCCACCATGACGGCAGCCTGTGGACCCCGCGCAGCATCGTGAGCTTTATGAAAATCATCCACAAATTTAGGAATACGGTCTTCAGCATCACCGTGGTGGACGAGCCGAATCGCAGACACCCTTTCATCTGCGATTCTTTTTGCGAGATCTCCATCCATAATGTGGCTAGAGAAAGACCAGACGACTTTAGTATGCGGAGAATTTTCAAGAATCACGTTTATGTACCCCCAAGAAGAACGCGATCCCGCGCTCCTCATTATTATTATTCCAAAATGCTCTCAAAGAGACAAACTTTCGCCCATGCGCACAGCCATAGGCGTTTCCACTAAACGCGGTTTAAGATCTTCCATGGCCTTTTTGTCAAAAACTACGATCACGGTCGATCCCAGCATAAAGGTCCCAATTTCATCCCCTGCGGCAATCTGCTGGCTAACAGGGATTTCAACAGGCTTTATGGAACTAAACTGGCGCGACACGGCATTCGAGACAAAATCCTTGTGCAGGGGAGTGACCATTCGACCCACATTAAAAGCCCCCACCATCACAACCCAGACCTTGCCGCCTCCTGGGGTCTCAACATCAAAAACCAATCGTTCATTGCGACAAAATAATCCGGGAATAATACTCACCGCGGGCCGGTTCACTGGCCAGAGTCTCCCTGGAATATAGCGAAGCCCTACTACCTTACCTGAACAAGGGGCATGCACACGGTGATAATTATGCGGAGCGAGATATACGGTCGTGAACCAGCTAGGTAAATAATCGGAATTATTGCTTTTATGAGCGGAGGTACCAAAAACAAATTCTTTCAGGCAATACTTTATCCCCTTAGCTTGAATCGCATGTCCTTCGACAGTTGCTTCTGAGCGTTCCAAAATTCCGTCTGCGGGGGAAGCAAATCCTGGGGCAACAATGCGGCTGCCAGATTGAAGCTTTCTCGTGAAAATATCTTCGATCGTTGCATACTCGCTGATTGGCTTTTCGGCTTCCGCCATATTGATCCCAAATGCGGAGACAAACGCTTTATTTAAGGGCTTTGCCAACGGGCCTGGGAGCTTTGCTCGCACTATGCTTCCAACAGCCAAACTCACCATATTTTGCGGAAGGATGCCGAGACTTTTCATGAATCTGGCTTTTATAGGGATTGTCATTTTCGCAGATTTTTCCATACTTTAGACCTAATTTAGTGTGGCGTAACTGCCACATTGTCCAAATTAAGGTGTGCTCAAAGGGTCACGGTAATAATTTGGTAACATTTAGAATTCTTAATCCAACCACCTAGAAACAGTCGACTATTTAACAAATTGCTCAAGTGGTCAAGAGGCATGACAAAATGCGCATAGTTTGGTACGTTCTTTGTATACATTACTTGTGTGGGGACCGAAGGTTGTTTGGTGACCCTGCGTTCAAGGAGGAGAAAGTTTATGAAATCCAAGTCTGGAGCTCAAGCCGTGCATGTGCCTGTGGTCGATAGTAAGGGCCAAATTATTACGGATAAAGCAGTTCGTTCCATGGCGGATGCAATCTTTAAGCATTTGCAGGATGAAGGATGTCAGCCGAAAGACATCATCAATGTTAGCAGTCAGTTATTAGGCCTGGTTACAACAGAAATTACCCGGGTTGATTGAAAAGTTCGATTTTACAGAATCTAGATAATTTTCTTTTCTAGCTCCTCAATAGCGGCGCGAATGGCGTCCTCTTGAGGGGCTAATTTTTTTGCCTGAACATACTCCCGCAACGCCTGCCAATACTGGCCACGTTCGCGGTAAATACGCCCACAATTCATGTACGGGTAATGCTTAGGACCGTATCGTTCTGCTTTCTTTGCCTTTTCAAACCAGATCAGAGCTTCATCCAAATTGCCAAGGCCAACCAAATAACTGCCAATATCGTTATAGGGATTGCCGAAAGCTGGGTCTAGGCGAATGGCCTCCCTGCACAGATGAATCGAAATATGGAAGTTGTTTTTAACGGCTTCCATCCAAGCCCAGTAGGTATAGCCTTCGGCAGTTTTTTCTAATCGAAGCGAGGCTTTGAATCTTGTCATCGCTCGCTCATGCATACCGTGGGAGGCCTCTTTTAAACCTTCAGAAATAAGGTCAAAAGCCCGGCGCTTACAGAAACTATCTTGAACTTTTGAATACGCGGTGAAAGAAACGTTATCCACGGTCATCCCCTCAAAAGTTTTATCGTCAGCTCTACCAATAGTTGTATCCCCGCCCCATCGTTCGG
>CAZUYQ010000047.1:0-4554 GCA_964624705.1 uncultured Polynucleobacter sp. | reverse complement strand
TCTTGAGATCCTGTGATACATCTCTGCCTCGCCAAATTGGCAGCTCGGTATTATTTCAAGAGAAGGTATCTATACCAATGACTCTGATTCCAACAGTACACATTGTAGGTGGTGGTTTAGCTGGTAGTGAAGCTGCCTGGCAGGTTGTTAGCCAGGGTATCCCTGTCGTACTCCATGAAATGCGTCCTCAGAAAATGACCCCAGCCCACCAAACAGGTCAGTTGGCGGAACTCGTTTGTTCGAATAGTTTGAAGTCTCTTTCGGAGGATTCAGCCCCCGGTCTGTTGAAGCGGGAAATGGCTGCACTTGATAGCCTCATCGTCCGTGCAGCGCATATCGCTCGTGTTCCCGCAGGTCAAGCACTAGCAGTCAATCGTGATGTATTCTCAACGGAAATTGAAACCGCTCTTCAAGGCACCGGAATTTTTACCCGTCTACCCGAAGAAGTCACAGAGATCCCTTCTGAAACAGAATTACTGGGGAGCAATGAAGTATGGATCATTGCCTCGGGGCCACTTACCTCACAGCCCTTAGCGGAGCAAGTGATGAAGCTTGCTGGCGGGACAAAGCGCCTGCATTTTTATGACGCTATTGCTCCCGTCATCGAAGCTGATTCTATAGATCACGAACGTGGCGCATTCCGGGCTGATCGCTGGCAAAAGGATGAAGTCACGGGCGGCGATTATTTGAATCTTCCACTCAATAAAGAGGAATACGAGCGCTTTATTGATGCTGTTATTGCTGCAGAGAAAATGCCCCTCCATGATTTCGAAGAAACAAAATATTTCGAGTCTTGTCTACCGATTGAAGTGATGGTGGAGCGAGGTCGAGAAACACTCCGCTTCGGACCCATGAAGCCCGTGGGACTCACAGATCCAAGGACCGGGCGATGGCCCTACGCCAACGTTCAACTCCGACTTGAAAACCGTGAAGCGACCATGTTTTCAATGGTCGGGTTTCAAACAAAAATGAAATGGCCAGAGCAAAAACGCGTCTTCGCATTAATCCCTGGTCTCGAAAACGCGGAATATTTCCGCTTCGGCTCTGTTCACCGCAATACCTATATTAAAAGCCCCGAATCCCTTACGACAGCACTAACCTTTAAGTCGAACAGCCGTGTTCTTCTAGCCGGCCAGGTTACAGGCGTTGAAGGTTACACGGAATCTGCTGCGATCGGCCTATTGGCAGGACGTTCCGCGGTTTCAATTTTAACCGATCAACCGTGCAAAATGCCGCCTCGCCAGACCATGCTCGGCGCACTTCATTCTTATGTAACGGAAGGTGTGTTGGGAGAATACCAACCAATGAATGCGAACCTAGGTCTGCTTCCTTCGATCGCAAAACAACGCGGAATATCCAAAGCTGATCGCAAAGCCAAACAAGTATCCCTTGCTTGGCAAGAGTTTCAGAGTTGGCTTCCTTCGTAAATCTCTGCACGCTTTCTGAGTATCTTTGCATCCTCTTTATAACCTCGTTGATCATATAAATCAGCGAGGCCAAGCTGCTGTTTTTTGCGTTTATCGATAACACCCGGTAAATAGGCCGCGAATGCTTTTGCATTGCTCCACTCTTGCAGCCTTACATAGACACCAACCATGGCTCCTACAACCTGCGGATCCTCACCATAAGTTGCATAGTACTGCTCAAAAGCCTCTTTTGAGTTCTTATCTTTGCCACGCAAGAAGTAGACAAATCCCGCTATTTTTTCAAAATAAGTTCCACATTTTTTCTTGTAAAGATCGGATTTTGTAATCATCTGATTCAAGAATGCCTCTTGAGCAGCAGTGCGCTCTTTCTGACTAAGAATGGCCTCGGCTTTATAACAATCAGATATTTCCGTGCGGACTCCACGGTATCTTTCCGTAGCATCAAGATACCTTTTATAATCTCCGCCTTGGACGGTAGATGACCCAAGCCCCTCCAACGCCTTGGATGTGGGTTTTGATTTTAAATCCGCTTCAAAATGATCGGCCGCAGTCGCATAACGCTCCGCCTGAACCGCAAACATTCCAGCTTGCAAATGCGAACCTTTCGCTTCTAAAAGTTGCTTTTCGTATTGATCAAAAAGTGGAAGAAATTTCTCAAACTTTTTCCTGCGTAAGGTTGAAGTAATTAGATTTTCCATCTCTGGAGCCGTCAACTGTTGGCCATGCTTTACCATGGTGGATCCAGGATTAAAGCTTGCGTGCATAAGCTTTTGCAGCGAATCCACAGATGAACTTTTTTCATAAAAAATACGGCTTTGCCTTGTTTCTGCATAGGCATTCAGATCTGTATTCATCGCCGCGCCCTCAGAAAATTTGAGGGCTGTATCACGATCCATCACAATAAGGCTTAAAAAATCTGACGCTGTCGTCAAAGGAATATCTTGAAGTTGTTCAAGCATTTTTTGATCTTTTAACATCGCCTCAATGCGCTCCAGATTCAAACTCAGGGGTGCATTTGATCCTAATAAAATTAGCTCATGATCTTCTCTATCCGTGAGAATAACGCCATGTTTAAAGACGGAAAAGAATGTTGTAAAAATACTTTTAAGTGTATCGGAATCCATATTGTATAGATTCAACCATTGAGAATACACTCCCTGAGGGCTTAATTTATTCGAGACAATTGTAAAAAATTCTTTCGTAAAAAGATTGGCTGCTCCCACCAGCCAGGAATGCGACGGTTGAGAGACGACAATATCCCATTTTTCTTGGCGATTTGAGGCTAATAAAAATCTTGCGTCTTCAATTTCCAATTGTAAATTTTCGCGAGTAAAGATGGGTGCATCCGCACCCCTGGCATAGCGCGCCGCCTCTAGGATACCTGGCTCCAACTCAGCGACCATCACATGCTTTATGGGCAACGATGTCATAAAGTCGACCGTATATCCGCCTCCAAATCCCACGACAAATGCATTTTTCGGAGCAGACCTATAGGCATATGGAATAAAACCTAATAGAGCTTCGTACTTCGGAAGTCGGCTTAAATTTTTAGTGTTGTAGATCGACTCATTGAGGCCACTTGTTTTTAAACGAAGATAATCCTGATAACTGGGCCCATCTTTAGTGTCGTGACTTAGGCTAATAACTCCATTCGCACCTTCAATTATCATCTGAAATTCTTCTTTATTGTCATTGAAATCACGAATGTGTTCACTGTCTTTGCTTCCCGGAGTATGGGTTTGATGATAGGCGCTCTTAATTATATTTTTAAAATGGATGCCGTTTAAGGACACCGCAAGTGCTGCCATTGCGACCGCAACGAAAAGCCTTACAAGTCGCGCCTTAGGTTTTGATTCAATGACGAGTCCAATTAAAATAGCGGCTACTGCCAGCGATAAAGCAGCGATACGGATTGTGACCGTCGAGCCAAAATGAGGAATTAAAATGAGACCTGCAGCACAGGAACCAATAATCGAGCCGACGGTGTTGAATGAGTATAAGAGCCCAAGACGTTGCGGCGCATCGCTCAAACGCTGCGTTATAATTTTTACACAAAGTGGGAAAATCGCGCCAAAAATTGAGGTAGGAACAAAAACAATCACGGCAGCAACAAGGCATTTCACCAAAAGAAGGTTGCCTGTTCCAGGAATCATCGCTGTTACGACGGAGGCTACAAGGGGCGCCATATCTAATGCATACGATGAAAAGATCATCGCCATGACCGACGCGACGAGCAAAACAAATAAACCGAAAAGTCTATTTTTAAGCTGATCTACGTACTTCGAGGCTATGATGGAGCCGAACGCCAAGCCCAGAAGGAAGACCGATAGAGTCAGACCGATCCCGTAAATATTAGTACCAAAGAAAATCGACAGATACTTATTCCAGACCACTTGGGCAGAAATAGACGCCATACCACAAATACCACAAGCGATAGCAACCACCCGCAAGATGGGGGATTCTTTTTTTGTCTGCGTAGGGCTTTTGTGAGACGTGCGTTCGCTATCGGCTTTAACTTTTGTAGCGGAAGAAGGTTCGGTCTGCTTTGCGAAGACTTTAAATTGTATAAAAGATGCCGCCGCGAGAATCGATAAACCCGAAGCTGCAGCAATGTGATTCGAAACCAAAATTCCGAAAGACGGAATTAAGAAAAAACTAGTAATCAAAGCGCCAAACACCGCGCCTAGCGTGTTTATCCCATAGAGAAGGCCGATGGACTTACCTAATGTTTTTTCTTCGCTTGCAACGACCTTCGTTAAAAGAGGTAGGGACGCCCCCATACACAAAGTGGGGGCGATCAGCAAAATACCAACTAGAAAAATCTTAACACAGATAAAAAACACTGGGGAATTTGTACCTCCAGTTGTCCATGAGAGTAAATTTTGAAAATTTATCAAAGCGAAGATAAGAGCTGCGCCGTACAAGCCGGCAAAGCCTTCCAATAGCCCATAGACCAAAAGGGGTCTGCGTACACGAGAAAGATAGCGGCCTGCAAGAAAGCTACCGAGACCAAGACCGAGAAAAAAAATGGAGAGAACCATGCTCATGGAGGTTGATGTCGAACCCACACCGAGTGACAACACTCGAATCCATAAAACTTCAAAGATAAGACTTACTGCTCCAGAGA
>CAZUYQ010000046.1:33164-33625 GCA_964624705.1 uncultured Polynucleobacter sp. | reverse complement strand
ATCGACATCGATTTGCTCTTAAAACTCGACGCCGACATCCGACCACGCAAAACAGAACTTGAAAAACTTCAGGCGGAACGCAATCGTCTCTCCAAAGAGATTGGCAAAGTTGCTGCCGACCAGCGTGATGCGATGAAGGCTCAGGTTGCAGCGATCAAAACACAAATGGAAGAGATTGAAACAGGAGTGAAAGAATCAGAAGAACAACTCAATCAACTCCTGATGCTGGTACCACAACCTGCGCGTGAAGACGTACCGATTGGTCGCGACGATAGTGACAACGTCGAAGTAAAAAAGTGGGGTACACCCCCACAGTTTGACTTTACACCGATCGATCACGTCACCCTTGGTACAAGGTTAGGCCTAGTAGATTTCGAACGCGGCGTGCGTATCGCAGGAAGTCGCAGTTATGTTTTAACTGGTCTTGGCGCACGGCTCGAACAAGCTGTGCTGCGGTATGT
>CAZUYQ010000046.1:30613-33154 GCA_964624705.1 uncultured Polynucleobacter sp. | reverse complement strand
GAGCAAGGGTTACTCTCCAATGAGTGTGCCGGTTTTAGTCCGAGAAGATTGTATGACGGGAACCGGATATTTTCCGACAGGCCGCGAGCAAGCCTATTATGTGGAAAAAGATGAGCTAGCATTGGTGGGGACCGCTGAAGTCCCGCTAACGAGTTTTTATGCGGGAGAAATTCTTCCAGAAGAAAAATTGCCGATTAAAATGATGGCTTGGTCTGGATGCTTCCGACGCGAGGCTGGGACCTATGGCAAGGACACTTCAGGTCTTTACCGCGTTCATCAGTTTCAAAAAATTGAGCAAGTTATTATTGGCTCTGCCGACGTTGCGCAGTCGGAACAGTATCATAATGAACTCTTAAATAACGCCGAAGAATGTCTACAAGATTTTGGTTTACCATATCGCGTTGTCTATGTTTGCACCGGTGATTTGGGTCAAGGTCAAGTTCGTAAGCACGACATCGAAACTTGGATGCCATCACGCGGCGGATACGGTGAAACCCATTCGTGTTCTACCTTTCATGAGTTTCAAGCGCGTCGCCTGAAGCTTCGTTACAAGGGTAAGGATGGTCAGACAAAAATTTGTCATACACTGAACAACACTGCGATCGCTTCGCCGCGCGTTCTGATTTCCTTGCTAGAAGTTCATCAGAGAAAAGATGGCTCTATTGCCATTCCTAAATGCCTGGTTCCTTACATGGGTGGCATGACCGAAATTCGCTAACCCCTCCTTGTTAAAGACACCAAAACCCTGGTAGGCAGAAAATGCCTACCAGGGTTTTGTTATTAATATTAGCCAGTTATGTCAATCTTATCAATTCTTCGTCATTAAAGCCGACAACTGTAGGTCAGAAAACACCGTGGGTTATTACGAACATATTAGGAGCTCGTTTGCTTCGCGTCTTATATCACATTGCGATCTACGTTATGTTCTGGTGCAGCGCTGCGCCAGTCACGTCTGCCCAGGACTTATCAGATCGCAAAAAACTACAGGACACATGGGTTACAAAACAGAAAACCCATCATAACCTCTATGAGACTGCCCCTTCCACGCATGTCGTTCCGAATTTTAACACCATCACCTACGCCACGCGCGGCGAAAAAATCGATGCGACGATATCGCCAGAAGATACGGAGAATACCGCCTACCGCACCGAGACCTTAAAACTTTCAGGGTATACGGTCGCGCCTCATATTGCGGTCTCACTTAAGAATTTTGGTTTGGGTGTCTCGGCAGAAGCAGGTCAAAGGCGGGCTATTTATTCATTAAGCCAATCTGATAGCTATTTCAGCCGGCAGGAGTCGTACCTCGATTACCGCGGCCTCGGCCTCTACCTGTATTGGATTATTCCACAGCCTATAAAATTCGTGCTTCCATCTCTGACCTTAGGTAATAACTCCTACTCGGTAAAACATAAGATTAGTACATTCGGCTACGATCATGCGATGATCTCGGACAATAGCGATTCGTCCTTTAAAGGCTTTAATTATAGCGTGCAGCGATACGATATTGGACTCAGTCTCGGCATGAAATTATTAAAAAATTTCACCCTAGCACCATGGGTAAACTACGATATTGTCGACACTAAAGACGGTGTTAAACAGGCTGATGCTGCTGAGCTTTATGATTCATCTCATGCAGCTATTTTATATGATGATTTGGAATTATTTTGGCAAAGCCACAACCGCCTAAAATATGGTTTAGATTTTTCCGTACGACTCTTCGGTCGAGTGGAACTTCATCTCGGAGGTCTACTTGGGCTTATTGCCGCAACGGGTTTTGACACCCCTGCAGTGACAGATAAGTCGGTTTCTCTAGGTGTTTCATTCGATCAAAAAGGCAATTAATAACCGAAATCAGAACCTCGAACTTTGGCACCGCGTTTGAGGATCGAAGGATCGACACTAGAAGAATCATCTAAAAGTGCAAAACTCTCATTTGCTGGCTTTGCATGCTTTGGCTTTGTCTTTTTAGAATCGATGTTAGCTGATTTTACAGTTTTGGTCGTTGCACAACCATAGGTACCGATCGGTATCACAAGTACAATCAGTGCCAACCGCGCACAATGTCCACGTATGGAAGGTTTCATATACCACTCTCCTCTAGATGACCGAGCACGTTTCTTTAAAGCGAGGGTTAAACCCTCACCTTCTACCTCCTTATCGGAATTCTCCCTCGCAAAACTGAGGTTCGTTTTAATTTTAGAATATCCCCCTCTAAACCCAGGCTATATCAATTGGTTACAAACACAGCTTTATAGCTAAAAACCATGAATTAACTTAAAAAACCCGCTTACCGCAAATTTCCGGGTTCTCATAGGATTCAGTTTTACGCGTAACTACTGCTAGAATAAGAACTATGAGAAAAAAAAAGCCGGACTTCCAATTTAAAACCACCTATCCAGCGCTTTGGTGCTTGATACTGACGATGGGCTCTAGCTCCTTATCGGCTGGAGAAAAAGAAACCACAGCAAAACTTTCCCCTGCTTTTGAAGAGTGGTCCGCCTTAGCTCTCGATTCGGGTTCATTTGCTATCGGCTCGATTAT
>CAZUYQ010000046.1:0-30603 GCA_964624705.1 uncultured Polynucleobacter sp. | reverse complement strand
ACGCCACTGCTGCCGCTGCCCTCGGCGTAAGAACGGCTCAATTAAAATGGCAGCTTCCTATTGATGGCGAAGATGCATGGGCTATCGGGCTTAAATACGCCTGGTTTAATCGTCGAGGACTTCTTTCCGAGAGCGTGCGAAAACATTTTGACGAATTGGACGGGCGCTTTATCAGACCGAGCCTCGCCTGGAGTAACCGCATGTCACCACGACTTACGATTCACTCCTTTTGGGCAACGGGATTTGGTAAGGCCAATGCAGTGCTCAGCGACTACGGAAAGCGGGAGCAATGGTCGGCAAAGCACGGCAGTGCGACTTATCCTGGCGATGAACCTGCAACGAGTAGTAATGCGCCGACAACAAATCAACAAACCGCAAACCAAGACAGCGATGCAACCTTTGCGCGGCGAACTATGCAACTGCAGTCGATCGCGGGATTTACCGAGGACCGGTTTCAAATTACTGGTGACTGGCAAAGAGACGATGGCAACCGCATTCTCCTCGCCACTAGGCTCGAACGAACAAAATTAGAAGAACTCGAAACATTTAGCGTTCGCGTGACGATTGCTCAAGAATGGATATTAGATCACTTCCATCTCCGCATGGGTGGAGGACCGCAGTACGCGATGCTTTCGGGTAAGGATTTAGACGGCGAACAAATATCAACGGCCGGATGGTTACCGGCCGCTGATTTGGCATTGTTTTGGTTATTTTAAAACTCTAGTGCGAAATTGTCCTCAGCCAACGTCTTCGATCTCTTCTTTTTTCTCGCCACTAATGACTTTGAGTCTAGATTCGATATGACGAACTGTCATATCTCGGTACACAGATTGTGAATCGCTAGTAGAAGAAGTTTTGCTGTCATACAGTCGCTTGATCGCTTCAGGATCTTTTTCGATCATCGGGCGCGGAGGAAACCAACTTGCTTTGCTGTCGTAGGACCAAAGTGGCTCTCCCGACTTCATACGACGGATGAGTTGTTCGTTACGCGACTTACGAAAGTCCTGATCGTTACCGTTACTCATAGCGCACCTCCAAAACAAACTTTAATGTTCGCGGGTTCACTCGAAGGCCAAGCCGATCGATCTCACCCGCAGTGTGAAATCTTATCGGTTCATTCAAGAAAAACTTGAGTTTTATATAATTAGTATAAAATTCAACGAATTAGCGGCGTCAAACCTGCGTTTGAGCGCCGCTACGTCTTACTTTAAGTATACACTATGGCCGCTTAAATACCCAATTACTCCACCTTCCAGGCGCCAGAGTTCGGGATAGGGAGGGTTTCGGTAAGTTTTTCAATGGTAAAAGCACTGCTAATATTGGGCGGTGAATTAGTACACCGTGGTGTTGAAAACTCATCAAAATAGGATAGCATGGATCCCGGCGTCGTTGAAGCCGTCGAGGTGTAACGATACCAGCCATTATAAACAGCACTGGTAGAGCTGCTATCATACAAATACAGCGGTGCTGTGGGCCAAGAAATCGACGGCCCATAATAATAATAGCCGGTACCTGTGCAGTTCAAATCGGAAAATCCAATAAAAACGCCGGTACGAGTCGGTTTTGATAATCCGGCGATATCAGTAGGTAAGATATCGGTTGAGTTACTTAGAGCCGTCTCAACAAGATAAGTATTTCCTAAACTTCCCTTCACTAGCAATTTCCAATTCGTGCTTACATTGACTACCCTACCAATTTCACTACTATCGGATTGACGCAATAAGCGAATAGGCTGTGAACTTGGTGGGGGTATGGTCACGTCCATTGGGTTTTTTGTGACAGCAATCCACGCCGAACCATTGCAGTAAACCCAGTATTTCCCGTCGGTGGGTGCTGCTACGTAAGCGATCCTGTTGGTATGGGCAGAGGTCCAGGCGGGCAAATGCGGGGGGGGCGCAAACATTTTTGCGGTGATCTGATCCGCATAATTTGCCTTTACTTCGACGGCCGCTGGCGCTGGATTTTCAAGTGCCACGACCGAGTACCAACCAAAAAATTTTGTCTCAAATAAAACTTTGCCGTTATCATAACCAAGACTTGTTGCTGGAACGATGCCGGTGTAATTACCGCTCGTGTCACCTTGGGCAACCTTAACTCGGTAAAGAACCGCGAGGCGCGAACGATCAGTAGTAGTTCCAACAAGACCCGTGCCGGTTGGGATTGGAATCGCAAGAACCATCGGCGACCTAAGATCCACTGCAGCACTTGCAGCAATCTCGACGGGAACACCCGAGTTTTTTACGGTGTTACCGGTAATACCGAGATTTTGCAGCAGAGTCGCACCACTGACAGCCACTCCTTGAGAGATCGTCACAGTCATGGGTATCGATAAACTACCGACAGGAAACGCTACCGAGAGGCCATTCAAGGCACCTGAGGTAAGAGAAACCAATTGAGCCGAGGTTGAGTTTGGATCCAGGACGGCTTGAACACCGTTCGCAGTCTCAGTTGTCGATACTTGAGTACCAGTTGGAAACGTACCAAATCTTGCAGTACCAGTTCGATCAGAAATTTTCTTCTCGCCGCAGCTTCCACCCATCAAGCCAAGCACAACCGCAGATACAGCAGTTAGGTTTTTTTTCAGTATAATCTGCATCGTCATTTTTTAAATCTCCCCTATTCATTGAAGACCGTCTAAAATATCCAATTAGCATAAATCGTGCTTTCTACACCGAAACGACTCCGCTTTAGGCCTGCCGTCTCCTCGAACTGAGTCTCGGACTGATCTTTTTGCGAGACATCAGTCGGAAAACTATGAGTGCCATGCGTCCAAGTGGTTTTTGCATAAAGCGGTAATAGTCCCACCACAGCGACCCCTGCCGAGCCATGAGAGAGTTTCGTATTTGCCGATTTTAATCCCGACATCCAAGTGGTCTCGATACGTGCACCTGCACGCGCCGTCAATCCCAGAAGTCGAGCAGACGATGTTGCTAAATCTCCGGACTGGCCTCCGCCATCGTCGTCGACAATAGATGAAGTGTAGTTATAGGAGACATACTGACCTGAAACTCCTGCGATCCAACCAGGAGTCGTGCCGGTCTCTTGAGTCACCGATAGAAAATTCCAGTTAAGACTAAGATCCGTTAATTTAATTTTTTCCAGAGCATAGATGTTCGGAGTACTTGGATCAAAATCGACTGATTTCTGAGTTGGAGGAATATAACGCCAGGTAAGATCCACTTGATGATCTGTTGATCGAGCCCAGGGCATGCGGCGACCAAAACTCATGCCAAGAAGACTTCGATCAAGAATCACGCCTTTTTCCCAGATGGAACCAGAACCACTGATGCGGGCATCGACAGAAAAATCTGGCTGCGCCACGGTATACGGCAAAACAAAAGTCGCAACATAGTTGGTAATCCAGGATGAAGGGCGTTTGATTGGCCCTACAACGGGTGCTTCTTTGTCGGAATCGACGTCATCTGTATCAGGTTTTTTTAGACCTTTGGCGCCACCAAGCTCCAACACTCGCACTGGTAACCCGACATCAAAATAGGCCTCAAAATGATCGGGAGCCTCGACTGCAGCCACTGTTGACTTAACTCGTTCTACCCTACCGCAAAACAATTCCCAACCTTTGGCATCGTCCACACATGCGGTCATTCCTTCGCGCACACCTGCATTACTACCGCCATCAAATACAAAGAAATAAGACCTGCCGTAGTCCAAATGCAGAAGCTCAAATGCTAATGCAGCAGTGGGAGCCATAGCAAACGCCAAGCTCATTAGTAAATTTCGAAAAATGTAATTCATAGAGAAATGCTAACCGAAACTTACAGCTTTGTCATAGGTATTTTACCTAAATTTAATCCGCATAAAAATCTTGTGCTTGATGAGATCTTAATCACAACCTTCTCTACTCTTTGCAATTCCATTTAATAATCGATGTCAAATAATTGATTTCGGTTTTGATTAAGGGATCATTGATGGTCGATCGCAGACTTAAACTTCCGCATCCAGACCCCGAATTCGGTCTTTGGCGTCTTATCGATCCCGATGCAGTTTTAAACGCTTCTTGTTTTGAAGGCGCTTTCGAGAAAATTTCAAGTATTACTGAAATCACACCTCGCCTACGCAATGCAGATTTTCATTCACCGCTACTCTTTATTCATGGGGTGGAATACGGATCTCCGACCGAGGTCATACGAGATCTGGTTCAGCCGTTTTTAAAATCGATGTATGGTGATCCTTCGCAAAAGAAAGCAGTCCATCGAGATGTATATTTTATTTCCTGGAACTCGGCGCTGATTGGTGCGGAGCTTCGCCAATATATGCAGTCGCAAACTCAGCTAGCACGCGCGTGGAGTTTCGCCAAAGAACTAAGCCGCTGTCCACTCTATTTTCGTGACGTTGAACGCCGCGCAGCCCTTGCCGGAGAAGCCCTCATCCCGTTTATTATTGAATGGTGTTCGGATAGCAGTGTTGGCCCAACTGTCGTATCTCATAGTCTCGGAGCAAAGGTATGGGCTGATGCCTTGAAATCTATTGCCACTCGTTCCGCGATGCTTGCGCGTCCCGGTATTTGGTGGAACCTGCAGCCAGCTCTTGCGCGACGCGCGTTTACCAGCGAAGGAGAATATGCACTCGTCGCACAGATGTATCAGGGAGGGCCCCAGGCGAGGGCCGTTACCTGGTATTCGCGTTTTGATTTTGTCCTATCCACCTTGTTCTGGATAGCAAAAGGCAGCCCTGCCCTTGGTCAGTTCGGTTGTCCGAAGAAATCCATCCCACAACGTGACGTCACAAAGTGGGTGGGCGAAGCTCACGGAATGAATCATATCAGCGGGCGACTCGGTACATTATTTCAGCGAGCTTCGCGGCAAATAACTGATCAGGCCCGCGAGTTGGGTATTATTTAAATTTTTATCTTTAACCCCAGCGAATCAAAGCGCTTCCCCAGGTAAATCCACTGCCAAATGCGGCCATACACACTAAGCTTCCAGCTTTCAATTGGCCTTTTCGCACGGTTTCATCGAGTAGCATGGGAATCGATGCGGCCGAGCAATTTCCAAACTTGTTGATGTTAAAAGGTACCTGCTCAGGTTTAAGACCAAATGATTGAGCGACAAATTCGTTGATCCGAAGATTTGCTTGATGAAACAAAAACACATCCACGTCCGCAGGTTTAAGATGAAGAGGCTTAAGAGTTTCTTCGACGACTTGGGGGATTCGCACCACTGCATTTTTAAAAACAAATTTCCCATCCATCTTAGGATATACGCCACCCTCACCCACTATTTCGGCTGTAAGATGTGGCGTCCGGGCCATCGAAGGGTATTCAACCCATAGTTTCTCGGCGTGTTCACCTTCGGCATGCAACACAATATTCATAATACCGTGCTCGGGAGATGGCGATGCTTCAAGAACGACTGCACCTGCCCCATCACCAAACAACACTGCGACATCACGGCCGCGATCTGAAAAGTCCAGAGCACGTGAGTGTACTTCCACACCAACCAATAAAATTCGTTGATACTGCCCCGAGGCAATCATCGCGTTAGCTACAGATAGACCATATAAAAATCCACTGCACTGGGCGCGCACATCCATCGCCGGCACCGTGCCCATGCCGAGTTTTCTTTGAATAAAAGACGATGTTCCGGGAAAGTAATGCTCTGGCGAAAGAGTCGCAACTAATAATAAATCGATGTCTTTAACCGTAACTCCCGCCGAGTCCATGGCGCACTTTGCGGCGTTGACTGCAAGATCTGATGGAGACTCATGTGGCGAGACGTGACGCCGCTCAGCAATGCCACTCCTCTGCTGAATCCACTCATCGGATGTATTCATTAGTTTTGCTAAATCGTGATTAGTGACTACCCGGTCTGGAACGCACATTCCTGTGCCGGCAATACGTGAACGTCGAAGTCCTTGCATAGCTGCTCCTATTCATTTGATAAAATGAAAACGATCTGAGCCCACTATACTCAGATCGTTTTGGAGAAATGCAAAGGTCAGGTGAATTCAGTATATAGATTTTGTTAATATGCCTCCTAATGGGCGAAGAACCTTAAGCTTCTGAATGACGGATTACCACGCAGCATTTTTCCAGCTAGGTCTTGCTTCTAATTTTTCAAGCCATTTGTTGATATTGGTATAGTTACCAAGATCCAGTTTGATGTCATGACGTTGAACAAATGCCGCAGCGCACGCGAAATCTGCCACTGATAAATCACTACCTGCAACCCAAGCGTTCTGAGCCAGTTGGCTATCGAGTACACCTAAGTATCTTGTGACTTCTGGCATTGCCGCTACAACCGCAGCTTCATCGGGAGTACCAAGCCCAAGGCGCGCTTTCCAAATGCGCTCATAACTAATTTTGCCAATGGAAGGACTGAGATGAGAGGTCTGCCAGAACAGCCATTGATGAACTTGTGCATTGGCGACAGGGTCTGCCGGTAACAGCCGGCGAGCTGGATCTTTTGAAGCGATGTAACAGAGAATTGCATTGCTTTCCCAGAGAGTGACCGAACCGTCTGTTAGAACCGGAACTTTGCCATTTGGATTCATTGCCAGAAATTCCGGCGTCCTAGTTTTGCCGCCCATCACGTCAACCGCGACCGGTTCGATGTTGATATCGCATTCGAAGGCCGCAGCACGGATTTTTCGGGAGTTATAACTATTTTGCCAGTCGTAAATCTTCATCATAAGTCTTGACCTCCAAAGATCGGGTTAAAAAAACCATATAAAAAAAGGGCTCTATAAGAGCCCCTCTTTTTCTATATTTCTTAGTAACGGTAGTGATCAGGTTTGAAGGGGCCGGTCACTGGAATACCAAGGTAGTCAGCCTGCGCAGCCGACAACTGCGTCAGCTTCACGCCGAGTTTTTCCAGGTGAAGGGCTGCAACCTTCTCGTCAAGGGATTTTGGCAGCGTATAAACGCCCACTTTATATTTACCAGGGTTAGACCATAGTTCGATCTGAGCCATAGTTTGGTTAGTAAAGCTATTAGACATCACAAAGCTTGGATGTCCGTTTGCACAACCAAGATTCATCAGACGTCCACGTGCAAGCAAGATCACCGCGCGGCCCGTCGATAGAACAAATTTATCGACTTGCGGTTTGATATTTACTTCTTCTTTGCGGTTTTTCTCAAGCCATGAGACGTCGACTTCACTATCGAAATGGCCGATGTTACAGACGATCGCGTTGTCTTTCATTTTCATGAAATGCTTCTCGGTGATGACGTCAGCACAGCCAGTTGCCGTGACGAAGATATCAGCTTGAGGTGCAGCTTCTTCCATCGTCGTAACTTGGTAGCCTTCCATAGCTGCTTGGAGTGCGCAAATCGGATCAATTTCTGTGATCATTACACGAGCGCCAAATCCACGCATCGACTGAGCACAGCCTTTGCCCACATCACCGTAACCAGCAACCACAACTACTTTACCAGCAACCATCACGTCAGTTGCACGCTTAAGGCCATCTGCTAGGGATTCACGGCAGCCATAGAGGTTGTCGAATTTTGATTTGGTGACAGAGTCGTTGACGTTGATCGCCGGAACTTTCAACTGACCGCGCTCATGCATTTGGTACAGACGGTGCACGCCTGTTGTTGTTTCTTCAGAGATTCCGCGAATTTCTTTAAGCATATGCTGATATTTTTCATGAACCATAACAGTGAGGTCACCGCCATCGTCAAGAATCAGGTTCATTGGCTTGTCACCAAACATAAGAGTTTGCTCGATGCCCCAATCGTACTCGGCAAGTGTTTCGCCTTTCCAAGCAAAAACTGGAACGCCAGTTGCTGCAATCGCTGCCGCCGCGTGATCTTGAGTTGAGTAAATATTGCAGCTCGACCAGCGAACTTCTGCACCCAACGCCGTCAATGTTTCGATAAGAACAGCAGTTTGAATGGTCATGTGCAGGCAGCCTGCGATGCGAGCGCCTTTCAACGGTTTTGATGCTCCGAATTCTTTGCGCAGGGCGATCAGACCTGGCATTTCTTTTTCGGCGATTTCGATCTCTTTACGGCCCCATTCGGCCAGACCCATGTCTTTAACTTTGTAGTCTTTAAAACCTGCTGGTGCTGTCACTGTGTGGCCTCCTTGGGGTCCTGAACTCTCATTTAGCATTAAAAAAATCCTCATTTATATTTGTCAGACATCCCACAGTGGGAGTCAGAAAAAACCAAGGCACGGAAATCTAAGATGCCTGATCCTAACGATATGACTCCAAAAACTCAAGACAAGACAGCATCTTGCACAGAAATAAGCCAAATTTTGACTTTTAATTGGGCCACAGATCCCGTCGTCCCCTAGGCGGGGCAATGGCCCCACGATAATCCGCGTTGATTTTCGGACCTAAATACCGGTATAACCTTAGGAATTCTGAATTATAGATCTAGATGGAGCTTGACCGATGGCGACGCCAGAGAATGAACTTATGACCAAAATCACCTCGCTGTGCAAACGGCGCGGTTTTATTTTTCAAAGCAGTGAAATTTATGGCGGTCTAAGAAGCTGCTATGATTATGGTCCACTCGGTGTCGAATTAAAGCGAAATATCCAGGCCGAGTGGTGGCGGGCTATGGTTTATGAGCGCGAAGACGTGACAGGTATTGATGCCTCCATCATGATGCATCCCCAGGTCTGGAAAACATCGGGTCACTTATCGGGATTTTCCGACCCCTTGGTCGATTGTCTAAATTGCAAGGAACGTTTCCGCGCCGATAAAGCTCCGACCCACGCACCGGGAACCGCCGTGACTTATGTCAAAGGCGGCAAATCTGGCGGCGAGAAACTCAACGGAGTCGTGGCTGCTCGGGGGTATGTCTGCCCGGTCTGCTCTAGTCCTGAGCTTTCTTCAGAACGTCAATTTAACCTGATGTTCCGCACAAGTATGGGCCCGGTCGATCCCATGGGAGAGATTGCAGAGCATCTCAAGCCTGAAATGACCGCAGAACAACGCCGTTCCACTATTGATGAAATAACCGGCAAATCAGCCGTTTATTTGCGACCTGAGACAGCTCAGGCGATGTTTGTGCAGTTCTTAAATGTCCAGCAATCGATGTCAATGAAGGTGCCGTTTGGTATCGCCCAAGCTGGTAAGAGCTTTCGCAATGAAATCGTGGTTGAACATTATATTTTCAGATCCTGTGAATTCGAACAGATGGAAATGGAATTCTTCTGTGAGCCAGGGACTCAAACACAGTGGCTCGAGTATTGGCGTAACGAGCGCATGTCCTGGTACCAGCGCTATGCAAATGGCAAAGAGAGCTTCCGCCTTCGTCGTCACGATGCCGACGAATTAGCTCATTATTCTGACGATTGCTACGATATCGAGTTTATGTATCCATGGGGCTGGGGCGAGCTCGAAGGCATTGCATCGCGCACAAACTACGATCTCACCAAGCACGCGGAAGCAAGCGGTGTCAAACTCTCTTATTTTGATCAAAACAAGATCGACCCAGAAACCGGCAAACAAGGCTGGCGTTATGTTCCCTATGTCATTGAACCAGCCGCTGGTTTGACGAGATCGGTTCTATGCTTTCTACTTGATGCCTACTGTGAAGAAAAAGGCGTCGATCACGAAGGTAAAGAGAAGATTCGTGTCGTTCTGAAATTACATCCGCGTCTTGCCCCTATTAAGGCTGCAATTCTGCCTTTGATTAAGAAAGACGGGCAGCCTGAAAAAGCCCGTGAAATCGTCAAGAAATTCCGCAAAGCTGGCTTGAATATTAGCTACGATGAGCAGCAATCCATTGGTAAACGCTACGCCCGTCATGACGAAATCGGCACACCCTATTGCATCACAGTGGATCCTCAAACCTTGTTGGATAACACCGTAACGATTCGTGACCGCGATACCGCACAACAAGTTCGTGTTGCTATCGATGACGCGGTGAAGACTGTTCTTAATCGGATCAATGCTGACGAAGATAGTAGCTGCTAGAAAAGTCTATTGATGGACACTAACGGAGAAAAGGATTTTTGATGTCGAGACGAAAAAAACAAAAGCCACGTAGTAGCACCGGCAATGCAAGTCCGCGTACCGCTACGCGTTCCGCGGCACCGAACGCCGCTCAAGGATCACCGGCAGGTGCGCGTCCAGGGCAAAACACATCACAATCCTCTGAAAATCGCGTCATTCAAGCCGAAAATCCGTTAACGACCAAAGGTCAGATCCCCATCCAAAGCGTGATGGTGCCTCGGCGCAATATTTTCAAAAAACAGATGCACCAGCGTAATACCACCACAGTCACAAAAAATTATGGCCTTATTTTTTATGAGACATTGCAAGCAGCCAGAAATGACGTCGCGCAATTGGAGTCATTATCCAAGCAATACGATCAATTAAATATCGTAATCCGTGCGGAAGTCACGAGCGATACCACCGACCTCATGCAATTTGGTAAGGTTTTTACCGGTGCAGCTTGGGCACTCATTCACGAACGACGTAAACAGGATGGTTGGTATGATTCACCACATGAATAGAAAATTTTTGTTTAATTTTTACTATGTTGTTTGCGCGATGCTGATTGCATTGAGTTCGGTAAACGCAAGTCATGCATTTGGCAAAGAAACAGCTAAGCATGCTTTCGGCCTTAATATAGCCGAAAAAGATAGTGAACCTCTTAGGCTCGCATTAGATAGCGTTTTTAAGGCTCAAGTCAGTGCGGGCACAATGGCTGGCCCGATTGAGGCTGAGTGGTACTTGGGTAATGCTCGGATGAAAGCGATTCAGTACTCCTTTGGCGCCACTATCCCGGCACTTAATTTTTTGGATAGTGGTATTGATGTTACAGTCCAGCTTCACAACTTTACTGGTACTCTGCACCGCATTGAATTTAACAAGACGGGTACAAGCTTTTGCGAGGAAATTCCTGTCAACACGAATGGCAACCCTATCGATGTCCAAGTGCGACTGAACGCCGAAATCAATGATCAAGGAGAAGTACATCTCATAGTTAAATCATCGCAGGTGATGCTGAATTCCGATAATTTTCAAGTTGGTTCTCCTGCTCATTGCAATGTCCTACTAGGATTCAATTGGCTTGTGAGGTGGTTGGTACCAACTGTTGCAGAAGGTTACCGCGATGTCTTAGCCGCCAAGATCGCTAGTACCATGGCAAAAACACTGCAGGATATCAGCTTGGTGTATGGACCTTACCTAGGAATGAATATCACGCTCCCGGTACGACAAGACCCCATTCGCCCATTTTATGCAAGACTCTCGATTGCTCCGCAAGACGTACGGATTAACAGATCTAATTTTTCAACCTGGTTTGCATCAGAAATCGATTTTGATCCGGATATGAGGCTAAGCTTGGACGCTCCGACGCCCTGGCCTACGCAGACAAGCCATTTAGCAATTTCCTGGGACTTCTTAAATGGGTTCTTACGGGAGGCAAATACCAAAGGATTAATTTCAGGAGATATCAAACCGAGCACGAGTACCGGCGCTCTGTATGACTCCAAAGTCTGGTCGCAGGTATGGGCCGATATTGGTGCTGTCTTGCCCGATGGATCGATGATGGAATTTGAACTTGACGGTGCTGAGTCTCTAACCTGGGAAAGCGGGGGGGCCCAGAAGGTCGCGGTACTGCGCGCAAAGGATCTTCGCATCATTGTAAAAAACAGATCTCTGTTGCTAGCAAGGCTACATATCAACCTTCGTGTCAATGTTGACGTGAATATCGTCGCAAAAAACAGTCGTAAATTTTTAGCAAATATTAAATCTATCGCTGTGGATCAAATCAATGTCGACAAGGACTTTGGCATACTGGCCAGCTCTTCCGTCAATCAAGAAAGTTTGCGTCAACTGGGAATAAAACTAGAACAATCCATCGCCGTTATTCCGATTGAAGCCAGAAAATTAATTGAATTTACAGCACCCTCAGTCAATATCGGTGCCAGTGTGGTTCAAATTATGCGTGCAGAATTTCATGACCAGGGAATCTTGCTACCCATTCAGCTTAATGGGAAACCGGCGAATCGCCACTGAGATATTTATCGATTAATAGTCGCATTTCATCGCTGTATTCCACTCTCGTTGGCGGTGCGTCTGGATCAAATGAATCATCGCCGATATTAGAATCTAGCGTCTCTCTATCGTCACTGCTGCTGTCGTCAAACCGAGGTCGCTCAATTCGTCCACGGATCGGGGGAGGAATATCTTGATCGACGTCCTTGCCGGCACTTCTTCGCGATAATCGTCCTTCAGATAAAACTGCAGGGCCTCGGCTCTGATACCACTTGCCAAAAAGTCCCGAGGCATCATCATTATCGCCATCGTTGTCTTCATTAGAATCCTTTGCCTCTTCTGATTTAGAATCCGTAGTATCGGCAGTAGATGTCTTTATTTCTCGGCTCGTCGCTGACTCCACACCAACGTAAATGTCTGAGAGCGAGCTATGGAGGACGGCAACCTGCCGCGAGACTCTAGTCAAAGTTAAATCGGTTTGTCCGGGTACGACTTCACCAATTTTAAGAGTGTGAGTTTTGTTTTGTTTATGATCTTTGATAACGGCAATACCTTTGCCGCGGCCGTCGCCTTCGGCAATCACGCCAATGAGTGCAAATCGCTCATCAAAGACTTGTTTTTGAATCGCTTTAGAAACTCCCTGCTGATCGGCAGCCTTCGCGGTGGGAAGATAAAATCCCAGCGAAAGAATCCATAAGTACCGCATATCGACGCCTCCCCTGAGGATATTCGCGCTCAGAACCACGACAGGACGAGACCTATCAGTTGGTTTATCGGCAAATTTTCAGGGAGCATTAAATGTCGAACATCTATTTTTTAATAAATTACAAAGAAAAGATCAGATAACTGGCGGGATTATGAAATCCTTACTAACTTTTGATTGCGACGGGAGGTCACAAACCTCGCGCAGGCGCGCTAGCGTTTGCCCAGATAACCACTGCTCTAAAGGAGCATGGCGGTAGCCCGACATCTTGCGGCCAAGTGCCTGAGAAAATTTTTGGCTTTTAGGGGCGAGCGCCTCAGAGGCCGGTGAAGGCTTTGGCGCTGCACTTTGCGCGGATGCTTTCACAGTTCCAGTTACAAGCCAAAGCGGCAGGATGTTCCGGGCTGCAAAGCTAATGACTTCATCGCATTCCAGAAGTTTTCCAGCATCGAACATGTTATGAACACGCTCCAAAATCAAAACCGTCCGCATTTTTGGATGAGCCTGAAGGTCTCGCTGCCATTTTGCAATGGGTGGAGTGCCGGAACCATGAACATGTAAGAAAATGCGGATGCCGTCGTGCCAAATGCATGTTGCCACCGCGGCCCAGGTGACAGTCAAGCCAGGTAATAGTTCCGTTGCATCAGCGATAAGTCTGCCACGAGCATTGGATTCCATGGCGCGAGCATGTAACGCACGCCACCGCGTCACCGCTTCTAAAGTTTTGGTACACATATGCGAATGCTTAGTGCTTGCACTGACGCCAATAATATCGGCCAGTGACTGTGATGGAAAAACATCGGCGGTATGCTGCAAATGTGATTTTAACTGAGCCCATCGTTCCACGAGACCGCACATTCTGGCGGTGCGTGAGATCAGACTTTGAATTTCAATGCCTGTGCCACCGCAGCATGCAAAAAAGCTCTCGTCTAACTCCCAATGCCCATCGCCTATAGTTTTTATACCAGCTAAGTGGGTAGGTCCCGACCAACGATCGATGGATTTTATGCGGCAGGGCGACACCATAGGTCGCGAATCAATGACGTCGGAAGTCATCGCCGGTCAATTCCTGAAAAACGGTCATTTCTTTTAGTCGCGAGAAAATTCGGGGACCAAGTCTCCGGGTTAGAGTCTCAAAGGCGTCGGTGTTCATTTGATTCCCTGAGGCGTTGCCGCCGTTCCAAATATCTAACTGACGCTGAGCTTGCTCCGCGGGGGTGTCTTTTAAGCTATAATTGGTCGACGCAATAATGCATTTATTACCATTATAGCGCTCAGAAATTAAATTATCGGCAATCGAGATCTCCCACTCGGTGTTACGACCTTTACCAAGTTCATCGATAATCAATACATCGACATCATGTAAGGGCTTCAGCAAAACTGGATCACCTTTTTCGATGGAATAGGCCTCGCGAAGCTCATTTAATAGCTGAAAAAAATCTGTAAATCGAACCGAGAAGCCTTTGAGGGCAAGTTGTTTCGCGATTGCACTCAAGACGTAAGTCTTACCCACGCCGACACTACCACTTAATAAAAGACCGCTGCTTTTACCTGGCGTAAAGTTATCGGACCAGCGCTGAATCTGAGCAATGACTTGTTTGCCGGTCCCTGTAAAATTTGCAAATCGACTGAGTTCGGCTTCTAGGTAACGAGCGGGAATTCTCGCTTCGTTGATCAGTCCAATAATACGTTTTGGCTCAGGTTCGCAGCAGGGAGAAAATCTCCCGTTCTTTGGTTGTGCGCATGCCCCAACACAGATCGAGCAGTTTTTAACGCAGTCACAAATTCTGCCTCGGATGTAAACGCCGTCGCTTTCAAGCAATACGCCGCGGTGAGATTCACATTTAGGGCAACGCTGCTGCAATGCACACGCAAATCCCTTACCCGCATCCGGACTTACTCCTTTGGTGAGTCTCGACAGAGCTATTTCAAGGGAATTTGGCAATTCTTTATGCAATGGAATGAAGCCCTTAATAAAATTATCTACCCACCTAGCTATGAAACCACTATAAAAGTCACTCAGCACTATCATAGGTATACATTTGATCGCGAGGTGCAATTTCATGACGTCGGCTGAATCTGAGCTTTTAAATATAACCACTGTAGAGCAAATCCTGCAACTACAAGGTAAGCAGCCGGGATTCTTGAGGAATCAGATCTCTCTATTGGAGCAGCACTGGCCGCAATACATGCAAAGCCTCGAACAGGAACTTGAAAACCGTCATTTTATCGAGGCTGCTGACGTTTGTCACCGCGTAAAGGGGCATGTGGGGATGCTAGGACTCCGTGCTCTTCACAGCCTTGCTGAAGAGATGGAAGAGTATCTAAGAGCCGGTCAAGAAGAGATAAAAGAGATAAAGTCACGACGTGTGCAATTAACCGTCTTGTTTCAACAAAGTCTCAAAGCTTTGGAACCTTGGTTGGCAAAATAGTATCCGTGATCACGTTACGGCGATCATTGACCAGTTTATTCATGCGGTCGACGCTTGCTAAGATTTTTTCAAGGCGAGCAATCATATCCTCGTGCTTCAGCTCCGGTGAATCTTTTTTTACTTTCATCAAAATTAAATGAATAAGTCCCTGACTTACGGCCATCGCATTGCATAAATCATGCAAGAAAATCCGCTCTGATGATGGCTCGGCTAGCTCTTCAGTCATTGGCATCACACCCTTGAGAAAGCTTTGGTTTACTTGCTAGCTATTCTATCATTCTGCTCTTAAAAGCGATATCTGCCTTGTATATAATCACCAGAATCCGCTTACCAAAACCAAAAAATATGCGATAATTTTATCACTTATGATAAACCGGTTAAAATACATTTCAAAATCAATTCGATATAGCAATGTCCTTTATCGGCTACTGCTGAAGTTTTCTTTTTCTCTATTGATTTGCTGTCCTAGCATTGCGCTGGCAGCAAGTCATACGACTGGGCAAGGTTTACCTCCACACTGGCAGGCAGGAGGCAAGGCTAAGTTAAAATTAATGCCTCGGCATGCGATCGAAGAATCCAAAGGCCAAGAGCAGAGTGGACATCAATCAAAGATCCGATCTGGCATAGATAAAAATTTCTCGGTTGGTGTTGCATTATCAACACCCGAACTTCTCCGTCTTGATGCGAAATATCAGCCTTCGGAATACTTAAGTCTGAGGCTTTCGGCAGGTCCAGGTTGGCCCTTTAAGATCACCGTAGAAATGCCGAGCGATGTGATTCAAGCCGACAAAACAAAAACGCTCGCAGCAGCTTACCCGGCCTTCAACGCAGACTTCGACGCGACTTGGGGACCACATATTTTAGCCACAGCGAATGTCCATCCATTTGCAGGAGCATGGTTCATCAGTTTTGGTGGGGGCTTTAGACAACTCACCCTCAAGGGAGCTGCTGAATCACCGCTACGAATTTGCGCCGTTTCGGAAGCAGCAAAAGAACCGCCCTGTGCAAATGATCAAGCTTCACTGCAAACACGGAATAGTCTACGAGTGGAAGCTAAGGCCGTCCTAACCTCCACGCTTCTGCAAGCTGGAACCGGCTGGCAGTGGCAGCCTGGTGACAGTTGGGAAATTCTTCTTGCTGGCGGAATGGTGCGTCCACTTAAAACCACTCCTCGTATTTCAGCGAACGCTGAAATCGTAGCACCGGACGGTGCTCCCCAGGAAGTTTCCGGATCTTTAGCCGAGTTAAAAACAAAATCCGAAACCGATCTCGCTGATAAAGCGGAGAAAGAGCTTCGGAATTTTGCTGATATGACGTTACCGGTCCTTACCCTGGGGCTTAATTACCGGTTTTAAAAACATCTCACTAGCGAACTGGATCGTATCTCAAGAGATCAAGTACTCCCGCATACACAACACCTGGTCCAAATGAATTGTCATGATGAACCATCCAATTATGGATCCAATCGTAGAACGGCCAGAATTCACTGCTATTTCTCTTAACAGCGTATTGGTCTTTAATTTTTGCCATGATGGTTTGGTGATTATCTTTGTTCATTTGCTGAATGAGTTCGAGGAATTCTTTTGCACCAACTGCCTGACCTCGTACTGTGCGTGTCGTTAAAGGAATATCTAGGAACAGTTCGGGACGATCACCAACCACACCATTGTAGATGGAAAGCGTGTCTCGCTCCGGCGCGCGCACCGGCGAGGTTTCATCACTCTCAGAAAGAGCCCAAAGGTTATGAGAAAGATAACCGCGGTTGCCGATAAATGAGTAAACGCCGGCATCACCATTTGCTGCACTCACTCGCGCGATGACCGAAGCTGGTAACCACGCCGCATAACGACCGATGCCGCGATCAGATCCAACAATGGACAATGCTTTTTCAAAACTAGGAATATCATTGATCGTCGGAATCGCTTGTTTTGTTGCAGATCCAACGGTGGGTTCATAAATGGATTCACCGTCTCCCCTAGCATTCAAAGGATCGTTTGCGGGAGAAACTCCTGCCGTCGCCATGCGGTCACGAATCAAACGCGCAAGTTCGTATTCTCGCGCATCTGGCGGCAAGTTCTTCACACCTGCCCGCGGCAGACCACCGATGCGAGGTTCGTCGCGGAGACTTTGCATAGGATAGAGATCGATATAGCGTGTCACTGGTTTACTGCCAATATCGATTCCAGTTCTGAGCTTGATCAGAGGGCCGATGTAAGAGCTAAGAGAGCCTAAGTCAGATCCTAAATCAAGACCTCCAGACCATTTATCACGAACTGCGTTACGAGTTGCTACCGGGAGCATCGAGAGGAATAGATCCTCGCCGACCTTGTGTTTGACTCCGCCCCAGAACTTAAAATTAACGACGAGGTTATAGTAGAGTCGTTCAAAGTTGGCGTAATTCAGGACCCATAAGCTTTGGGGCATACCACCACGAACGCCGTATTGGACGGTCGTACTAATATCGTGTCTTGTGACCGAGAGCCAGGCATTGCGATCATTTTTGCCACGAATTTCAGGACGTAGAGATTCTCCGTACCAGAGATCCTCAAGGCCTAGACCGGCTTTGCCACGTTCTTTTAGATCTGCTCGCAATGCGTCTTCATACTGAAGCATATAATCATAGTTACGAACAAATCGATCTTTTACCTGATAAAAAGTTAGAAACGATGTGACGTCTAGATTCAATCCATCAAAGCCTTCTTGCGACATTTTAACTTTTGCACCAGACGATGGATCCACATTTGGTTTCAAAAAGAAAACCCAGAAGTGATCGGCAATCGCGTAGGTCGCAGACTCACCGACACAGACAGGCGATCGAACCATGGAATCGACGATATATCGGCTGTTTTCAAGCATAAAAACGTGACGAATTTCTTCGGGGATTTGCTTAAAATTTTTGAATGGATCAGTGCTGGAATAGTCTGGTAGCTTAGCAACTTCCCAAACTTTTTCGGTTGATAAAAATAATTTTTGATAGCTATCGATTTTTTGCTCATTCAATTCAAAAACGACATGGGCTTTTTGCGCGACTACTTCTGTGATTTTTTTGAATCGATAATAAACCGGCTTGCCGTTGGCTCCTGGGTCATCGGTCGGCAGTGGGGTGACTATTTCATTTGGATCAGTCCAAACAGGACCTGGAGCTTCCGTTGTTCTAACGATGTGATAAAATTCTCCAGGCATTTCATCAAACGCGATATGTGCGTTAAACCAGTGCTCGTAGAGATACCTTGCCACAAGAGTTGCTCTTACCGGTAAGGTCGGCGAAGGATTTAAAAAGCGTTCCCATTTCTGAATAAGATCAGGCTTGGTCGGTTGAACGAGTTCCCGTTGATTTTGTTCCGACGGACCCTGGCCAGAAGTTTCGACGATCCAAGAGAGTAAATCACTGCGTTCTTTGTCATTGAGAGCGGGAAGCCCAAATGGCATCCCGGCCATCGGATTTTTTGATGCATAGGTTTGAAAGGCTGCTGCGTTTGCAGGGCATTCGTAGTTCGGCTTTGCTTGATAGGATTTACGCATCGAATCAAGTTTGGTGGTATCAAACGGACCGCCCGGGTCTTTCTCGGTCGTATTCTTCGCTCCTAAATTCACAAACTGATACATCAGGCTGTCGTTGAAGCTTTTTGAAATAGTCGGAAAAAAGCCCGGAGCACCGACGCGAGGTTCGGGGAATGTGCTATCCGTTGGATGAACCGCGTAAGGGTTATTGGCACTAGCCCCCCGCGAAACAAGTTCGTGATTAGTAAGCTTTGCCGAACAGGGTGCATCGGTACATCCATGACAGGCCACGCAGCGGCTGGCTAGCACCGGTTGCACGGTGCCAAGAAAACGGTCCCTCCCCTCCCAGGATACCGAACGGTTACCAGGAGTAAAAAGTGATGCGTTTTCAGAGGCGTCTTTTACTCCGCTACTTGTGGATGTCCGCGGTCTGCAAGTCACGCAAGTCATAAAAATTAAAGATAAAAGTACGTGAAACCGACTGCTACGAGAAAGCATGCTGCCTCCGGCCTTATCATTCCAAACAGACGACCGAAACGAATTCCGCCGACCGACAGGAATGATTTACAAAATAATTGGTTTTGGACGCTGTAAAAAGGCTACCATGAAGTAAGGATTGCAACATCATAATTACTTGTTAAAGTTCTATGTTGTAATATTGCAATCCAACCAGACCTCATGTACAACAAGCCAGAATCCATTAGTATGAAGGCTTTCACGTTATGATGCCGATGTTTAATCAAAGTAGCCGCACTTCTATGCTATTTAGCCTAGGGTCTTCGACTTTTGCTCCCGGCACAGGCGGGTTCACCTATAACGAGTCACCCTATGTTCATGCTTTAAACAGAGCCTTACAGCTGGAGCAGGCTGCCATTGCGGTCTATGCTGCGCGCCAGCGTGGAGCCGGACCAATAGCCGCCTGCCGCGAACGAACCGGCTGCCATCATCACGCACTAAGAGAGCTTGTGCGCATGATTTTTGCGCAAAGGGCCATTCCGGACAGTGATCCTGCAACTTTTATGGCCGTTACATCGACTTTAGCTGCACGTGCAGCTCGCTGGATGCCACAACCAGTTAAGCTACCGGTATTAGAAATTAGCTCTCAGCGCATCGAAATTTCGCTTTTTAGACGCTATGAGAAACTGGTTAAGATCGCCCCACCGAGTGATCTTGCCGTCATTAAAAATCTTCTTGAACAGACGCGTGACTTTTGTGACGAGAGTCTGTAACTTATGGTTTCCAAATTACGACCTCGTAGCTCAGCTGGATAGAGCACCTGATTTCTAATCAGGAAGTCGCAGGTTCAAGTCCTGCCGGGGTCGCTCTTCTTTCGACAAGTCTGGTAGTCAGTAAATTGATTCGATCAAATGAATTTCCGTAAATCCTTGAGCTTCCGGAAGAGTGCTTGCACGAATGCTTTGCACTTTAAATTTCGTTTTACGTTGAAATAAGACCTCACCCTCATATTGGTTATCAAATAGCGAAACAACGCAATCAATCCACTTTCCACGTTTTCCTTCCACCACCATTAATATTTTGATATTCCCCGGCTTTGCACCCAGCTTAACCCTTTCAGTTGCATAACCATAAGAAAACGTCGTTGACATAAAACCCTTCTCCTGGAAAATACCGCCCACAGGGAAAAGTTGTAACATACGACTATATGGCAGATCTATCCCGCGATAAGTCGTGATTGGGAAGTCACGCAGATGGTCCAAAGCAAGAGATAAAGCAACCGATTCCGACTCAAGGCCCACATATTCCGATCTCAAATTGCCAGACGAATCGCCTTTCACATCCGCGTCAGACATACGATTGTAAGTATTTAGAGAGCCATCCGACTTTTTGTATCTCTCAAGTGCAGCCTTATCAACGCCTGAATATCCATCAGCCCCTTTCCAAGGATGTTGCTGGTAATCTATAAATACCTTTCGACCTTCGGGGGAAGAAATATCTATGGTTCTTGAGCCAGAGCCATTGTCCTCCAGGCTCGATACCTTTGAGCTAGCGGACTTACATCCTGCGTTGAATAAAACTGCGACAGAGATTAATGCTGAAACAAAATCGCTGTATATTCTGAGTCTTGTGAAATTCATACATCTCAACATAGTTAGCTCAAATCACCTTTTTTTGACGAGTGTGCTTCTTCAATAATCTCACGACATAAGTTTGATAACGAAGTCCTTCTCTATCTGCCAAGATTTTTAAAATCTCAAGAACATCATCTGGAATACGGATAGAAATAAGCTTCGCCGGAGCTTTGTATAGCGAGCTCTTTTTCACGTGTTTTTTATCAGCACCAAGTTTCTTACTCTCCCAAAGATGCTGCTCGTCGTCAATTGCAACTTGTTCGACGAGAGTTTCGATATTTTTATTTTTCTTCACAGATTTTCGTTCCATAGATCTATCTCCACATCATCAGGTTCGTATGCTGTGCGCAACACCGCGATATTTTCTTCGATAAACGGCACAAAAACTAATTTCAACAATCGTCCATCATACGTTTCAGACAAGCACCATAAGGTCGTTGGCTTGCTACGATGAATTGCCCGTCTATCTTCTAGCGGAAATCCATTGAAATTATTAAACGCTTCCTCCGCCTCTATAACTCTACTTGGTGAACCGCCAATATTTTTTCGATGACGGCATCTGAGGCAACCAATTGCATATGTCTCAATCCTAGCTACATACGTTGTATATACAAAATTAGCAGATAATTATTCCATCCGGAGGAAAATTCCTCGATCGAGTTTAGCATCAGATTTGGAGTGATGGCTTTGATCGCATCACGGATTGTTACAAAATCGAAAGTAAATTCCGGATCCCAAGAATTTTGCTGCATTATAGATCCTTCCGTGATGATACTGTACTTTATTATTATCGAACTTAAACTCTTCCTCGTTTCGGCGCTATCGTCAATTTTTTCGCTGCTCTATTTGAAGTTGCTGTCCGGGACCATTCCGCAGAATATCTCGGAGTTGAATTCGAAGGTAAGTGGAGTAAAGTAATTGCAGATGCGTTCAGAAGAACGCGATAATTTTTTTTGGAATGGTTCGTTGCGCCTTGAGCACGATCTATAGGTGCTACGAACAATGCAGATATGTTCGAATCATCAGAGATAGGGTATTGGCAAAACTCCCGGGTAAATATGATCGACTAATAGTGAACACGGCGGGAGTAGTGATTAATCATAAATCGAAAGATTCTCGTGACCAGGATGAAGAAAATTAATTGCCATTAAGGATAGATGTTGCCACGACTTTTATCGAGATAAAACATCCCGCGAAAATACGCGGCAGGCACGATTCGATCACCGTCGCGCATGAAATAAGCTATGTTTGGCATAAGCCAGGAACCTGCGAAATCTACAAAAGCATTTTGAAACCCGCGTTCGTGAAGGCTCGTCTCAAGCGTCGCGGTATTCGCTGGATACTCGGGATAAGTCGGACCATTTGGCCAGTTGATTAAAACCTGGTAGCCAGAAATATGAAAGGGTTCGTAACTAGAACCGTAGATCTCTCTCAACCAAACTCCCATCACTTTGAATTCGACTTTGCTTCCGTCAGGTCGACGATCTTTAAAACTAGATTTAGCAAGATGGTAGCTTGCAGCCCAGTTTATCGCCTTTTTATTTATCCCGAGCCATGCATGCAGAGCACGAAAATTGGTGGCCATTGCTTGATCGCGGATCAAACTTGCCGCTTGGCCACTAGAGTCACTCGTAAGTTCAAGCTGCTTTTGGAATGCCAAAGCCGAGAAGGCCGCACGTTGCAATAAAAACTTACGCCACGCAGGGACGTTAGGTGGCAGTTTACGAGAGAGTTGGTCTACCTGAGAAAGAGCGGAAGCACACTGTTGCCGTGAAGAGGAGGGAATAGGAGTGCCGGCACGGATTGATCTACCAACGGAGGACGACCAAAACTCGGGAGTAGACTTAAACTTCGCCCCTGCACACTGGCTCAATGCCGCAGATAAAGCGCCTGCAGGATCTAACCGAAAATCGCTAATAGCATTGAATATGACTCCGAAAGTTTCGACTTCCTGCGTGTCATAGCCAAAGAAAACAACCGGATCGCTCTGATGCTCTGCATTATAGCGACACAACCATGCTAAAAGATCCTGAGTTGATTGATCCTGAAACACGCGAAAAACGCTCTTCACGGCATTCGTCGGTGTACCTGTGCAGTGATCAACATATCCAGACGCTGTCAACGCTGTTATCCAGGGCGTTTCCATGCCGAAAAGGCGAAAACCTTTCTCGCCAACAAGATATTTTATAAGACGGAACTTCGCTTGATAATAGCCCCCAGATGTATGAACAGTTTCGCCAAGGCCAACGACCGAAGTTTGATCGACGATTTTACCGAATGGCTTTAAATCGTCTGTTGATGTTGTCGACTCGAAGATACTAAGAGGGTACACACCGTCCATTGCAGCTAAAAGTGCATTATTGAAGCAGCTTGAAAACACGAACACAAGTGTCGCAATAATTTTTTTATATAACATAACTTCGCCTATCAGTTTGATGGTGTGACAATACAAAATGGGTCACCGGCTTCCAAAGAATTCATAGGTCTAATCTGATAAAAATGAGCACCACCTGGAAAAAGATCGCCCATGAGATCTGCGCCGTGGGCTGTCGCAAACCCAACAGTCGGTGCGACTAACGTTTGACGATAAATACGAAGCCACTGCGTTCTAATCTCACCATTATCGAGGCGCCCTATCGCAAAAAATTCATCGAAGACCAACGAGCCGCTGCTAGTGTCGATTGATCCGGAGAGAGTCCTTACTACAGGAAGGCTGGTGGTACAGTTGCCAGGTACGTTTTCATAGCACATTATCGCTTTTGAAGAATCAAAAACAAGACTTCCAGTTCCTGGCGCCGCATTTTGTAAGGTGCAGTTCACTTTTGCTTTGGGGAATGCCATAGCACTTGGGCTTACCGCGACACTAAGAAATACCAATAAGTTAAGCGCATTATTCTTCATTCTATACCTCTTTTAGAGCTCGAACTGTTTAAGTAAAGACGACAAGTCGATAACTCAGGAATACATGGACAAAGTAAACGTATCGAGCTAATTTTTCCCATTCAAGAACTTTTATTATAATTATGGAACAATAAAGTGCGTAAATGGCGTAAATCTGATTTTGAATTGATGAGTCGGGAACTTTTAAGAGCGATTCGTGGTGACGTCTCACAATCAGGCCTCTCGCGCAAGCTTGGCTATCAGGCGCAACAGGTCCACCGATTAGAAAACGGTGATAGGACGATAACCTGGCAGGTCTTTGTCAAAGCCTGTGCCCTGCGTCATGTCGGTCTCACAAAAGCGCTACGTGCACGTTTGTTGTTTAACAATAAAGCGTCAAACTCAGGCGCATTAGTCACGCATCTCATAGGGGCAGTGAGATTGATTGTTCTTCAAAGAGATACCGGGGTTTCGCGTTTTTCGCTGATGCGTTGGAAAGCGAATGAATGCTCGCCACCGCTCGCCGCAGTTCTTCAACTGATTGATTACTGTCAGTTCGATTTATTTGAGTTTCTGGAGATGTTGATTGATCCGAGGGAGTTACCATCATTTCGCGAAGAATTTGTCTTAAGACAACGACGGAAGGATGTTTACTATCGCCATCCTCAAACTGCGCCACTCATTGCCTGCCTTAACCTTGACGACTATCAAAAGTTGGCTGTCCATAGCGAAGGTTTCCTAGCAAAAAAAATCGGTATTAGCGTTGACGAGGAGCGAGCAATCTTAACGGAGCTTGAATCTGTTGGGAGGATTCAAAAAATCGACAAGAAATTTATTCCAACAATGGACAGCATCGATTTAGCGGGAAATGATGGAGAAGGCATCCACCGCTTCATGTCTTATTGGCTAGCGCGCCTACAACGTTATTACAATGGCGGTGGCGACTGGATAAAGAGCTTTTCAAAATTTGGGATGGAAGTCTTTGCCGTCAACAACGAATCGAAGGCGATCATACGAGATGAATATAGAGCCTTCCAAAAGAGGGTCCGCGCCACGCTTCATCAGCAAACCCAATCGAATGCACCGACTGATCAGATCATCATATTGCATTCGGTGTTTTATGACCCATCAGAAGTAGGATCCTCTGAAGGTCATTAAAACTTATCGATTAGTCAAATAATTAGAGTAAAAACAGAGGAACAAAATCAAGCTTGCGAGGCCGACTCTACGACTTTTTCTTTTTCCTTGGCGTGGATTCGTCAACTTCTAAAAACGCCTGATAGTCATGAACGTCATACGACAAACCATAGATCTTTTTAAGATCCTTTACCGCTTGGAACCCGTCTGCACTAAAACAAGGTCTATTTTCAAAAGCGTACATTAGAATCAATTCCAACATCTCGTTGGTGCCCAGATCTTTGTATTCAGCCATCCCTTTAAGGACTTTAAGGATTTTACTCTCGATCCTTAGACCGGTCTGCACGCGCTCTATTTCAATTTTAGCTCTTGTCTTCATCATGGTACCATGGTACCACCGTACCAATCTAAGTCAAGGAGGTTTTAATGAACATTCTCATTACCGAGCAGCCACCATCACCACAGGAATACTGTGCGCTCCGCGCAAAATGTGGATTAGGAAGAAGAACCATTGAGGCCGCCGCAATCGCTCTTCCCAGATCCCTTTTCGCAGTCTCACTTAGAACTTCTGATCAAGTCTTGATTGGAATGGGTCGGGTTGTCGGTGACCAAGGTAGTCACGTTCAGGTGGTCGACATAGCTGTCGATCCTGAATTTCAAAAGCAAGGACTATCGAGGCAGATTATGAACCGCATCATGACGTATATGCGTGAGCAGGTACCTGATTGCGCCTACGTAAATTTATTTGCAGACGTAGATTATCTTTATCAATAGTACGGATTTGAGTATGCAGCCTCAAAAGGAATGAACTTGAATCGTAAGATTACAAACTCGCCAACATTATTGTAAACACCACGAATCGAAATATCGGGCGGTGTTTTTTTATAACTGCTGAAGCTCGGTGCGAAAAGGAATTTTATTTTCGTAAAACCAGATGCGTGCAGTTTGTTCCAGCAACATGCTCTACGCATTTAAAACCAAGTTTTTCTAAATCAATTCCTGAAAATAAATTCTCTCCAGCACCCAAAAAGACCGGCGACATAACTAGGTGCATTTCATCAATGAGCCCGGCCTGCAAATATTGCTTAACCAAGGAAACGCCTCCGCCAATACGCACATCCTTATCCTTAGCGGCTGCCTTGGCTTGTCGCAGTGCAGATTCAATTCCATCCGTCACAAAGTAAAAGGTGTTACCACCAGCCATTTTAAGGGGCTCCCTGGGATGATGGGTCAAAACATAGACCGGCGTATGATAGGGAGGGTTATCGCCCCACCAACCTTTCCAGGAATCGTCCGGCCAGGGCCCACGCACAGGACCAAACATATTGCGACCAAGAATATTGGCACCGACATTTTCAAAGGATTTTTCGGCAAAATCATTGTCAATACCCGTCGTGCCACCGGTATTGCCAATCATTTTTTGAAAGGCGGCGGTTGGCTTAAACCAAGAATGCAACTCACCGCCCCGAATACCTAAAGGATTGCTAAGGTCTTGGTTGGGTCCAGCTCCGTAACCGTCAAGTGACACGGAAAATGCCGCAACTTTTACTTTTCCCATTGCTCGAACCCCTAAATTAGAAGATCAAAGAATAGAATATCGGTTCTCTTAAAAAAATGAAAGCTTGGCAGCGAACTAATCAGTTTACGGGCTGGACATCTCTGGTGCTTGGCGCAGCAAACGATATCAATGATCTCAAAGGCGGGATGTCTTCATAAATTGACTGGATGGGTTATTACGAGCGGCTGTAGCGGCCGTATTTCTGCACGACCGCTTTTCACCGCTAAATTACTTACGGCGGAAAGTGCAAGTTTCCAATGTCTCCGATTTTCCAGCAAAGGTGCGAGTCATTTTGCGGTAGATGGTTTGCTTACCGAGAGTATCCTGAACAAAATTTATCTTAAGAGCTATATTAACGCCCTGATATTCAATCTTATAAAACACTTCCAAAGCAGCGCCGCTCTTGCTCCAACGTGCAACATACTGACCTTCTTGCGCTTCGTGCGATTGACCATCTGTCGCGATGACATCACCATCTGATTCGAGCGAGTGACAGCCATTCTGCACAATTGCCAAACTTGTCTCGCCGCCTGGCTGCGTACACTCACCCATCCAAGACCCCGAAAAATCTTGGCAAACGTTCGGAGAGGCCACTGTCATGGACGCATTCGCAAGAAAAGCCAAAACAATCGAAATTATTTTCATTATTAGAAACTCCTAGAAAAAATGTGAAGCTCAAACATGTTGCCGCTTCTACACCAGAATCTTACGCGAAACAACGAAATATAGCCGCAGGATCTGTGGCTGGCCGGCCAAATTAAAACATCCACCACAATTCAAGGAAATTCCTTAATTTGTGGTGGATGTCTCTCTTTCATTTTTCTAGAATTTAGAGTGCACGAGCACTAAAATTATCGATCATCTCGGAATCACCCATACCTATCATCCCAATACTTCCGGTAGTAGTATTGACCGTAGCTGTGCCGATTTGATCATTATCAAAGATAAGTACGGCCTGAGAACCCTGCAAGCGCAGTTCTAATGATGCATCGCGGCGTTTTACTCGTTTTGACATCAACACTGTTTCTTTGCCATTTGTCACCGAGACAATTTCGCCGAAGAATACGCGTCCACCAGATTTTTTTGCACGAATACGCCCAACGATCATACTTGTTTGAGCTCCCACAGCGCTATAGCGTGCGATTACACCAGCGCCGTTCTCTACTTCAAGTTCTTTGAGGTCCAAATCGATTTTCAAGGAAACATTACTTACGCTTTGAGCTCTAAGAATTGCGATAGATGGGCCATTTGAAGCAGGGCTCGCAACTTTATTTTGAATGCCAAATGTTCCTGAGACTACAGCCCATGCCTCGCTGAGTGGGCCATTCGATAAGTTAAAGGAATCCATGAATGGTAGCGCGGCGTTGATGCTTTGGGTACTCACGTCAGCTGTGACGCCTGACGTCATCAACCCATTAAGATTACGCGAACAAACGCGCACGACATATGCAGCATTGGGCTGCAAGCCAGTGAAGACCGTTTCCGGTGTCGTTAACACAGCTCCACCTTGGCAGCTCTGTGGAGGATTTGATGCCAAACCAATACGAGCGACGTAATCATAGGTGGAGCCTCCGCCCGAAACCCATTTAGCCAAAACTGTATCAGGGCCAGACGAGGTTGCTGTCAGTTGCATAACTTCCGGTGATGAATCTACTGTGGTCGATGTTATCAATGTCGACGATTTGGCAAGTCCATCGTAGGTTCCGCGGCTGCATACTTTAATATAATAGAAGCTGCCTTGTACAAGATTTGTCAAAGTTACAAATGTTTGGGTAGTAGTTACACGAGTGCTGGATTCACACATCACATTACTATTGCGCGAATACGCCACGATATAATAATCCGTGGTATCACCGTTATTTGTTCCTGGAGTCCAAGCAACTGTTAACGAAGTTCGATCTTGATTTGTGGTGCGGAGATCTAATGGCGTGGAGGGCAAAAACGAGTCCGTTAAATCAACTTCACAATAGTCGGCATCGCCGTCGAGGCTGTAATCCGAATACGACAATTTTCCGCCGCTTTTGATGGTTTGATGAATATTTTTCTCTGTGATTTCTACTTTGTAGCCACCCTGCCTGTAATAGTTAACATGAACTGGTCCATTCAAGACGGTGGCATAAGATAATTTGTTGTATATATAGATATCCGCATTCGTTCTATCTGAGGATAACCGACACTCGCCGTATACAGGGCTGCGCGCAGCAAAAGACTCGCTCGCCTGCGAAAATGCCATCAAACCCATAAAAAATGCAAAAGTGGTTTTCATTGAGTTTCTCCTCCAAAGGTGATTTCCTTATAGAGCTTCAAGAGCCGTGCCATCGTAATATTCTGATATTAAAGGGATTTAATCTGGGATAATGATCAAAGATTTGACAGTTGTTGACCACGATTTACCGGTCAGTCCTGTTGACCACGATTTACCGGTCAGTCCGATTGCTGTACCTCTAGCATAATATATGCTATCAAAAAATACGTTTGAAGACGTAGGTTGACGCCAATCAACCGGTAGTCGCATGAACATAATCCTTCAGACTTGCCTCTATAACCGCATGAGCCACCGCACGACCATAGATCTGATCGATAGTAACGACACGAGATTCATCATCTGGACCACGTTTATAGGTTAGAAAATAATGCTTCAGGCGACTAATCAATGGCTCCGGACACTCCGAGATATCATTCCATTTGCCGTAAGCGGGATCATTTTTTAAGACTGCGATGATCTTATCGTCCGCTTCGTTTTTGTCGATCATTCTAAATCCGCCAATCGGTATGGCTTCAAGAAGTAAATTCCCATGAGGAATCACGCGCTCGGACAGCACACAAATATCTAGTGGATCTCCGTCACCGCGAATATGTTTGAGACCTGTCGCATCCATACATGCCATGGCAATCAGATCACCGCAGAAGGTTTTGGGAATAAAACCGTACAAGGCCGGACAGATGTTGGAATATGCTTGTGGCCTATCTACTTTCAAATGTCCAGACGCTTTATCGACCTCGTACTTCACAGTATCGGTCGGAACGATTTCGATAAATGCGTGAACCATTGCTGGTGATGAAGGATGCGAGTCTATGCCATGCCATGGATGTGCCTGATACGGGGTCGGACGAATTTTGACTGTCATGGGATAGCACTCCTTTTCTGAGTACCTAAATATTTAGTACGTACTCCAACTCGTTCGATCAGGTCCAGATCAGGAATCTACACACTAGGGTAAGTCAAGTTTCTCAACATTCCTTTTATCTTTTCGCACAAAGATCTCCTGTCACAAAACCCTAAATAGTATTATGGTCCCCGCTAGACATTTCAATATATTATCATAATTGAATAAATACGCCCAAAATTGCAATACCTTAAAGAAGAATTCACGATGAAAAAATGGGACCTGCTCGAACAAGTTCAAACAGCCGATGGAAGCTTGATGACGCTTCACACCAACGGCACGGACCGCGTGATTCGTGTCAATGGGCGTGAATTGATGTCAACTCGGCATTATAATTCCGAAGAGCAACTTGCGGTTTTCGCTTGTGCACCATTTTACAATTCTAAAAATCCGCGCCTGCTTATTGGTGGCCTGGGTTTGGGATTCACACTTCGCGCGGCTCTAGCAAATATGGGACCGACCGCGGAGATTGTTGTTGCAGAACTTATGCCTGAAGTTGTGGCTTGGAATAAGAATCCAGCGTACGAACTTGCTAACGAATGTTTAAAGGATCCGCGTACGCACATTGTTATTGGCGATGTTGGAGATATTATCGCAAAAAACAACGCTGGATTTCATGCCATTATGCTCGACACCGATAATGGCACTACTGCGATGAGTACCGCAGCAAATGCTGAGCTCTATAAACGAAATGGGCTCGAACGCGTCTGCGCGGCACTCCGTCCAAATGGCTTGGCCGTTTACTGGTCTGCCGGTGATGATCCGCTTTTTGTTAAGTTAATGAACCGGTGCGGATTTTCTGTCACGGTGGAGAAAGTGCGTATTCATGGGAATTCTGGTGGATATCATTATTTATTTATTGGTCGAAAGTTACGCTGATAATCAAAGTCTATGACTAGCAACTGCTTCTCCCTTGCAGGCAACAAGAGAATGAAGCTTAAGGAGTCGGCAAAAGCTTCTACCGATAAAGACGGAATTTCTTTGCGCCCTCCCATAATAATTGTCTTCCTAGCTTCTCGAGGTTTTCCAAACCAATGGTAATGGTTGCGAAGTGATTACCTGATAATTTTCCAGCTTTACAAGCGAACTGGTTGAAGCCATACGCCATATAAAATTCAGTGTCACTAATCCCACCGGGATTAAAGAGAATTTGCCGAGGCATTGGTTCATGAATAAGATTTTCGGAAGCTAGGTCAAGCGTTCTATCGCC
>CAZUYQ010000045.1:30574-34861 GCA_964624705.1 uncultured Polynucleobacter sp. | reverse complement strand
TGCGAAGGGGGCGTCAGGGGTTGACAACTTGCAGTCCGTGCAAAACCGCTTTAACATCCTGTGATTTCTTAAGAAAGGTAGCCTACAACCACAATTGCGTAGGCCAGTTAACTGCTTTTTTAGCGTTTCTCAATCATCACTACTTGAAATCTACTTTTGTTCAAGACAAGTGGATCATGAATCGCAGTGCAGAAACCTACTTTAATATCGCGGTGAAGTGATCCACGGTAATGCGACACAGTTTGAGCTTTTTGTGCCTCGCAAGCTTCAAAAGATTCATAGATTGTCTCCGACGAAGCGAGATTCAAGTTCGAATTTCTCTCGACGATACTTGAGAGTTGTATTTCATTGGCAAATGAGCCACTGCAATAGACACCTAAATTTACTACATGAGAATCGGTCAACGCAGTTGTCGCAGCCGCGACTTCTTTAAGGCAAGCCTCTTTGCTATTAAAGGTCGCGATGTCTGATTCGCTAAAGAAGAAACGCTCTTTGGAGTAATAAGTCATGGCTACTGTGTAGAAGTTAAACGGACGCTCGATGCTGATCTCAGCAAGCTCAGCATTTAACTTTTTAAATCCATCTTTAATCATTGCAATAAACGATTCAGCACTGTGACCAGCGACAGTTCCAGTAATATTCGAACTAGCATTGTAGGGCCGAACTTCTGATTGACCAACACCGAAGATCGCGGTTTCCCAAAGCATTTTATCAAACATCGGTACGCTGCAGTATGCACTAAGTACGGCAAGTTTGGTTTGACGTGTGAATATTTCCTTCTGTGTATTCAAGGTCGCTTCGCATGCTTTTCGGGTCGCAGCACCAGGTCTTGCCAAAGCGGCATCTTCGAGCGTCGAAACTGTAGGCAACTTCTGGGCAGCATCATAACTGATAACGACGTGCCAGCTTGGAAGTTCACCAGGATTATTTTCGAAGACACAGCGAGAGTCGACTAGCGAAAAATCAGGATAGGTAGGGAGAATGCTATCACGGAATTTTTGCCCTTCCGCATACGCGTAATCATCGCAGTTCGTTCCTGCAATCATCGGTAAGTGTCTAAAATGAATACTAAAAGTTCCAGCATATGATGCTCCGGCAAATAATGTTGCCGTGACGAAAGCGCTGGTTAGGGATAAAAAAACGCGTCTTGAGTCGCCCATGGCAGGTCTCCTGAAACTAATAAAGTGAACAATAAGTGTGACTTCTAGGGTAAAGGTTAAGTAGATTGTTGATGAAGCGCAATCTAAATTTTATGCCTTTTTAGCGCTGAAAATATCGATTTTTTAATGAAGTCGAATTTAGTTCATAAAATAGTCATTTATTGGTAGTTACTCCGGTTCGATAGAGTGGACTCTATTTATGGGCTGACGAGTCTAATTAAGTCGTCACACGAATCCAACAGCGGATTATACAAGGGGAAAGTACCGCATGAGAACTTTTACGAGCATTTTGATACTTTGCGTGGCAGCGGCTTCTTGTGGGCGAATAAGTACACCCACTCAATTAAAGGACCAGTTTGCTGGCTCAGATTTTCTATATATTGACCAAAATGATCGAGCGGCGGTCCTAACGGATTTACGCGATATGACGATTGAGAACTACGCATTATTATCTATTAAAGCGGCGCGGGGGATTGTAACCGACCCAACGAAGCTCTTTAACGATTTTGTTGCTGCTGAGAAGCAAATTGCTGATGTGCCAGAAAGTGATATTTTGGGTCAAGCTCGAGCAAATCTTCAATTCTTAGATCGTATTCGCGTCGTCATAGCAACGTTTCAGGATTCACATTTCTCGAGCTCGCCCATTGCTGCTCGGCCGACCATTCTGAACGGTATTGAAGTAAGAAAAGTTGGAAGTGATATTATTGTTTCATCCAAACGTCCTCAAGTCTTAGAGTTTGACGCCTCTCATGCGATGGATGCTGAAGCCTACAAAAAGATTTCTGTGGGGATGAAGGTTGTTGCGGTTGATGGTGTGCCGGTAGCCGAGGCCGCTGCGGCATTTATTCCCTATATTTCTTCTAGCACGCCATCAGCCCGTGAAATGTGGGCTGCCGCTGCACTGAGTCAGCGTAGCTTTAGTTATCCAGAAAAATCTTTCGCGGATTGGGAGTTTGTTTCTGCAGAAGGGAAATCACTTAAAGTACGTTTGCCTTATTTCTATTCTATAAAAGTCGCTCGCAAAGACGCCCTATACTATTTGAAGGCAAAAGGTTTCCAGCCATACAATGATCTTCGTCTGCAATGGAGTGAGAAGGATAATAGCTGGGCTTACAATAGAAGTATAACTATTGAGGGCTTTGATCCCTATGCGATTCCTACCGGTCTTATTGGTGAAACTGTTTGGTATGGCGTTTCTGAGGAAGGTGCGGTCGGTACAGAGACATTTAGAACCGGATATATGTTGAAAGAGGGTAAAGCCTACGGTGTGCTACAAATCTTTGAATTTTCTTCACACCAAGTCACTTTAGCGAAACAAGCCCCCGCACAAAATATCAAAGAGTTTAAAACGCCAGTGGTCGATTTCGTGAAGGTTTTAAAGAAATCCGCGACCCCGTTGATTATTGATTTGCGCCAAAATGGTGGTGGCGACCCCATGAATTCCATTAGTGTATTGCAGGCCATTGCGAAGGCGGGTGAAGTATATCCTTCGACGAATCGTGCGTTACGTGTGACTCGTGTCGTTCGACAGATGCTTGAGCTCGAAGATACAGCTGGGTTACCTGATCTTAATAATTATAGTTATGATACAACATCACTTCAGGAATTACGTAAGACGATTGCGGCACGCAGTGAGTATACAACTGCATTCACGTTGACCGATGATATTAAAGCGGATCCTGAAGTTGGTGGTTATGAGCAGACGGTTGTTGCACTCATCAGTCCCATGTGCATCAGTGCTTGTGATGGAATGGGTCTTCTCTTAAAAGCAAGCAAACGAGCAACACTTATTGGTACGACAACAAACGGTACAGGTGCAGGATTCATTGGGACTGAGGCTTTTCAAGGTTCACACTGGGTTGATCACTTGCAATTAGTTTCTCTGCGTATTCCAAATCGCCTTTTTGGACCTGCAGGTGTGGTTGGCCAACGTGTCTTTAACGAAGCGGATGCTTATATCAAGTATAATTCCGAGAATCAGCCCGTGATTGCCGACGCAAAATATATTGAAACTATTGACGACATTCAGGCTCACTCATCGAAATGGTATGAGAAGGCTCTTGAAGTTTTGACGGCACCTTAAGGCTAATTATGTATTCTCACGTGCTTGATTTTGGTGGCGGATACGCTCATCTTCGACGATATACACAACCGTCTGGGCAATATGACAGGAAATATCAGCGATACTTTCCAGTTTGTTCACCATCAAAATCAAGTGAATCCCCTGTTCTACATCTAGTAAACCTGCGCGGACCTTATCGATGACAAGCTTATAGCCCTGGTCCTGAAGTGCGTCGACAATGTCGTCCATTCCAGGGACCGTCTTTGCAAGCTTCGCATCGCGATTCGAAAGAGCTGCGACGGAGCGCTCGTAGACGATAAACGCTTTAGTGACCATGTCCTGAAGAAGATGCCAGCCTTCAGGACATTCTTTGCGTAACTCCTGGGATTCAATTAAATGCCGAGCAACATACTCGATACAATCGCCGATGCGTTCCATGGCAGAAGCGACATCAATGGCACCAAACATAAAACGGAGCGACGAACCCATCGGAGCCCGATTTGCGAGAAAAAGCATCGATAAATCATCTAAATCGATCTCAATAGCATCAACTTTAGCGTCATCTGCAACAATCTTCTTAAGCAGCGTAAAATCTGCGCCTTCCAGCCCACGCTTGAGTCCAACAAACTGCTGCATGACCGTCTGCATAAGCTCTTCAAGCTTACCGCTGATATTTTGAAGTTCGCGTTCTCCCGCTGATTTACCTGGCATGTCGAATCCTTCGTGTTGGGCAGAAATTCCTGATAACATTGTACTTTTACGGCAAATTTTTTTCAATGCAGGGACTTACACCCTGTGATAATTATATGCCGATTGTTGATTAGTTCAATCAAATCAAGATAAATGGAGTCAAAATGCATCAGGATTTGCCATCGGTTAAGGTTCAGCAGTCAGCTTCTGGGAGCTGGGAGGCGATTCATGAACCTAGCGGCAAGGCTGTTGTGGGGATATCTGAGGCAGAGGTAGTCAGCAGTATGCGTCAGCTTTTAGGGCTTTCAGAGCAGGGCACTTTTTCGGAACCGCTTACCAATGGGCGTTTTCAAGGCATCAGTCAAGCCATTGCCC
>CAZUYQ010000045.1:29717-30564 GCA_964624705.1 uncultured Polynucleobacter sp. | reverse complement strand
TTCTGAGGCTCTGAGTTTTCATTCCGGTTGGGCCAGGCTCGAGGCATTCGAAGAGGGCATCGCTCATATTAGACTTGGCGGTGGCTGTCAGGGGTGCCCATCATCTCAAATCACGTTGTTCAATGGCGTAAAAACTCAGCTTCAATCTCGGTTTGGCGAAGAAGTGGTTGAGGATATTCTTCCATACGTGAACTAAAACTGATTTAAACTGGTCGATTTAATTGTGTTTGAGAAACTTAACTAGGAACGCGTTAAAGATAATTTACGAACAAATTCAAAGATCTGCGAACAAGCGTCTTCATTGACAAAATGTACTCGTTCTAAATTGCAGTTAACAGTTTGAATTTTATGAAGAAAATAGGCTTAAAACACAATTAAATCGACCAGTTTAAAACTGATTCGTGTGCAGCATAACAAGAGTGCACGCATGCAAATACGGAATTCCCTTCTTTTTAAGCTGTTCTTCAAGAATTTCGGACTCTGTTCCCGGATTCAAAATAACTCGCTTTGGTTGAGCTTCTAAAATTCCAGGAATAAGTGCCTCGATATGCTGCGGGCTCACATATACGGTCAGTGTATCGATGGGTTCGTTAATTTTATCCAATGAAGAAGCAACAGGTAAACCTTCGATTTCTTGATGGGCTGGATTAACCGGTATGACCTCATGACCATACTTGAGAAGATCGCGAATGGCCTTATTTGAATATCGAGCGGGATTGGGGCTCGCTCCTAAAACTGCGACTAACATCGGGTGATGCTCCTTTTTACAATCGATTGAATTCTACCGCTCCATATATCTAAATATATTTAAGCAATATTTGTACCGTCTGCCATAGACATTTTCGTT
>CAZUYQ010000045.1:26009-29707 GCA_964624705.1 uncultured Polynucleobacter sp. | reverse complement strand
CACGCGGACATGCCAGTTTTTTTGCTGAAATGCAATTCATGAGAACGATCATGAGTTCATTCTGGCGGAGGAATTATGAGCCACGGTGTTTTGGATTCAATCAGTCATGTATTAGCCGCGGGATTTTTAGTTTATCGGATTGCAAATACATCTTTGAATGAGATCACTGAGAAACCAATGTCAGCAATGAGGTCTGAACAGCAGCTGCATGTCTGTGGTTCTATAGAAGCAGCAGAAGCGAACCTCAACGACACTTGGCAAGAAGCTCGTGGTCGAGAAAAAACACGACTTCATCAAGGCTATCTTAATATTCTCCGGGATATAGATGAATGGCATGAAAGTGATGTGTTTCCGAGCGCGAGCACATGCTCTCAAAACCTCGAAATACTACAGTTTAGTAGTCAAGCTTATCGACTTGATTTTGCCGATGCACCGAAACGCCGCGTCAACTGGCACTATCGATTGACTCAAAAAGAGAATCACTAATATGCATGCCTTATATGCCTGCTGTGGAATATGCAGCGTTGTTATTTTGTACGGTGCAACCACATTTCTTGCGGTGAATTCCGTTCAGAATGCCACTCGCTGGTTTGATCAGAAAAGAAATTGCAAGGAATGGCCCGAGAACCAGGACGACATCGAAATTATTGGACCAGATCGTCAACCGATCGCTTGCGTTTTACCGGACTTAAGTCGAAGTCGTGCGGCATTGCCGGCAAGTGTCTCTGAAGCGAAAACTATTTTACGTGAGGCGTACGAAAAATGCCCGGGTCGTGAAGTATGCAACGAATAAAGCTACAAATTGAATCTCAGATTGTGAAGCATCCATGGTTCTTACTGATATCTAGCTTTGGATTGGGACTTATTATCGCTCTATTTGTGCGTCAAGAAGCAGCCCCAAGAGCAAATATTCCCGGCTTGAAAGAAGGTTTTTTAGTTGTTTTATCAACTGCAAATCTCACAGATCCGCCGGCAAACCTTCAGTTAAGAGGAAGCCGTGTACAACTAGTGCATCGTGCTAGTGATGGAAGTGTTCCTTGCCGTGCACGGCATCCACCACTTGTTTTTGCGGCCAATGAACGGACCATGACCTTGTCGGGTAGTCTCGAAGAGCTTGAAGCGACCATTCTCGCGATCGCGCCGGAAGATCTCAAGCATGTGGATCTTGCTCGTCAGGGCGACGCCTCACTGCCTCCCTGTAACAGCAAAGTGAAAATTATTTATGGCCAAGAAGGGTCTCTATGAAGCGTTCTATCGTCAAATGTTTTTTCCGATTCCAAATATTAGCCATTTGTTTGTGGGCAGAACACAGTTTGAGCGAAGTTACGGGAGATGAAATCTTCTCTGAAAAGTTTTCTGTTAAAGTTGGCGAGCAACGCTCGATTCATTTGAATCATCCACTCCGGGTGAATGTGAGCCGACGCGGGATCGTTCATCTCATCGATGGCGGAAAAGGCGTGTGGCGGATGACGGGACTGCGATCTGGTGTCGTTGCCATTGAGGTGAACTTACGAGGCGGCACTAAGCAAGTTATTTATGTTGAAGTCATTCCAAAACCGCTGCCAGCAAAATCAGTCAAGGTAGATGAAAGCGGAGTGACCAGTAAAGAAATCCAAGAAGAGATAAATCCCAAGAGATTTCAAGTAAAAGCACAGATCGAACTGATCGAAGAACAGAATTCTGATGTTTTAGGAGGGACAAATAGTGCAATGTTTGGTGTTGATCTGCTTTCTGGTCAGAGTACTCACAAAATCGCTGGTTCTTTTGAAGCACGTGATCGTCAGTTTAAAAGGCGGGTCATCGGTGAACCGCATTTTTCTGTTAATGAAGACGATGATGCCATCGTCAAATCAGGAGGCGAAGCTCTTCAAGATCGGGTGGACGAAGAGGGGCGGCACCGAGATGTCTGGCATGAATATGGCATGTCACTATCTGTGAAACTTCATGAGCATCCCGATAAGCTTGTGAGCGGCGACATCCTCTTTGTCTTGAAAAGTCCGGGAAACGATCAGCAGCGTTTATCTTTAAATCATATCCAAACGAGGACTTCGTTGGCCTATGGCGTGAAGACATTGATTGGTAGTGTGGATCTTGCTAGTGATGACCACGGGGAGGACCGCGATTCACTGATGGCACAAATACCGATTATCGGACCACTTTTCAAACGTCGGACCAATAGTTCCGCCAAGGCCTTGGTACAATTATGGCTCGAGGTTCACGAAAAAAATGAGCAATGAACCATCACTAAGGCTATAACGATCGCTTAATATGTAAGCCACCACTTCCAGTGCGGACAACAATATTAAACTTAGCATCGGCCGCGTCCCCGGCTTCATTTTTCAGTTGACCGAGACCACTGATAAAATCGGTTTTTATCTTTCCGTCTTTGGGAATCATCAAAACGATCTCACCATGTCCTGTTTTTAGCTCCAGTTTTCCGGTCGCTGGTAACTTCGCATATTCAATATTGATATTACCATTTCCTGAGATCACCTCGGCTTCTGATTCAAGACCTTTAACATCGATATTGCCGTTCCCGGTCTTGGTCTCCAGATCCTTCGGGCTGCCTGTTACCGCGATATTACCATTTCCGGTTTTTACGTCTACTTTGCCGCTAATTTTGCTCAGGTTGACGTCACCTGACCCGGTCTTTACATCAAAGTTAAGGGTGATAGGTCCCCTAATCGTCACATCGGCGTGGCAGGTTGTCGTTTTTAACAGTCCAGGTGCTTTAAGCTCTACTTTTAGTTCATCTTTCTTTTGCTTGATATCAACTTTACAGGAGTCGGGAAATTTATGTTTGGTGATTGTTACTTCGATTGTGTCAGAGGTAACGCCCTCGATAATGACGCGACCTTCGTTATTTTCAACGTCTACGGAAGTAGTGCCTTTTGCGGAGAAACTCTGTTTAAGGTCTTCCGCGTAGATAGATTTTGTAAATAATAAAAATAGAACCGAGGCAATAATTAATTTCATTGAGAACTCCAGAGATTAAATGGATTTCACTATTTATCAGCTTTTAAGCAGAAACGCTTGAAAAATCGCTTAGCCTTAAAGTTCGACTGCCAAAGCCATACCGTAATGGTGCCCCTGATAAGCCGCAACTTCATCGCCTGCAGTCCGAGAGAAATAACCTAGATTAAAGTTAAGATTCCACAATGGTGCGGTGCGAAGTGAGGCCGTGCAATCAAGGCTAAGCCACTGGTCGTTGCCACGAACTTGATACGTTCGCTGCCATTGAGTGAGAAACAAGTGAGTGGACCAACGTTTTGAAAGTTGAAATTCATATTGACCGAATAATTTTAATATGGGTTGTAGTTGCAATTGCCAGTACACTTTATCCCTTGCTTTTTTTTGTGTTAGATGCAAAAAATATTATTCAAGCTTATGGAGCAGGCCAAAGCCTTGCTACACCAATGGATACTGATCATGTGCGATATAGTATTTTTCTTTGTTCGGCTTTGCCTTTGATTTTTTATAAGAATATTTTTTCTAGGAAAACTAAAACAATACTTAGTATAGTTCTAACTGTTATCATTATTTTTCTTTCTGTTAGAACAGGATGGATGGCACTTTTAATATTTTGGAGTATTTATGGAATCGTTCAATTTGTTAAGAATCCAAAAAAGTCAATGATTTGGTTTTTGGGAATATTGATAAGTCTTACGTTGGTTTATTATACTTTTCCAACAGTTCAA
>CAZUYQ010000045.1:0-25999 GCA_964624705.1 uncultured Polynucleobacter sp. | reverse complement strand
CCATTTGGGTTTAAGTAGGGACGATCTTAAGCCGGCGGTCACTCCGACGTCGAAGTGAGAATGATCCGCTTCCCCAACAAGGCGGTTAAGACGTGCGTCAATGATATCGGCACCTCCAGGAGCTGGATCGAGAGATCTTGATTGTATCAGGCCCAAATTCCATACAAACTTTGATCCGCCTATAATCCCCAATTTTCCGCCAAAAGAATCGACCTGGCGATCACCGCCACGAAGTTGGGTCGCGAACGAAACTTCACTATCAAAACCAATCTGTGTCGGTAATGCTGATTGAGCTTGAAATGCAATTTTATGATCAGAGTATGAACCTGCACTAAGACTAGAATACAGCGGTGTCATCAAATTATGCTTTCCGTCTAACAGCATCGTAAGATTCTGGGGGGATGAAATGCGTCGTTGCCAATCACCACCGACTCCCACGAGAAGACCTCGATTCGTTTGTGCGAGGTTCGGAAGTTCTCAATAAATAACCGGATTGATCGGTAAAACATGGCTTTGAACATCACCAACTAAGGCGATCTGTGCAGAGAAAAAACGATTATTTTTATATTGGGCTTGTTGAACCCTATCTAAATCGGTCTTTGCTTCGTCGGTCTCTGTAAGTAGTGCGTTCTCGTTATGAATCAATGCCTGGCGCTGTTGACCCGCTAAAAATGCAGCTTCCGCGGCGCGGCGTTCTGCCTCCGGGAGGTCCTTGTACTCGTTTCGCGCAGCTCTCTCGAACCATGACTGCGCCTCTGAATATTTTGCTTGCGCAAATTTCAAACGCCCCATCTGAAATGCAACATCTGCATCGTCTGGTTTTTGATCATAAGCTCTGAGGAAAAATTTTTCCGCGTCCCCCAGTAGGCCTACCTCAAATCTCGCTCTACCCCTTAAATAAAGCACATCGCGAACGCTCGTGTTATCGCCGGTACTGGCACTAAAGACATCAATAATAGCGCCCCACTGGTTCTTGAGAGCAAGATCCTGGGCAAGTGGCAAAAAATCTTCTATGGATCTCTGGACGGCCAGGTTTTGGAATTCTTTGCAATATCTGAAGGTGCTTTACCAAACCATGCTGGCATGACCGAGCGATAAAACTCGAAAAGGTCCTGTCGCTCGGTATTGATCGCACGGCTTAAAATTTTACAAGATGTTTCGTTTGCTTCGAAACTAATGCCGAGACGCTTGGATTCGGGAATACTTATTTTTTGACTACCACAGGTAAACTCAACTCCTGAGCCAATAGCAAAAATATCGAGTTTAGTTTTCTTTTTTGAAGACTCGATCTGAATATATGTATCTCCAGGCTGTGTAGCGCTGACAGTACTAAATGGTCCTAAATTGATTTCAGAAGCGCCTTCGTATGCTATGTCAGATTCGCTTAAACTTGGCAGGCGCCGCCAAAAGACCTGGCCTTTTGTGATCTCAAGATTCTTGTTCATTTTCTTTAATTCGCTGGGGCCGTTCACTAGGATTTCTTCGCCGGGATGGGATGTGCCGATGACTACAAGACTCCCTGTGGGTACGTAGGTACGAATTCTTGGATCAAGGAGCATGGGAGACGGAACGGTCGTTTGCGGTTCATTTTTTTTAAGTTTATTAACACGAGTGAGCCGACCTTGAAGAGTTTGCGCCCACATTTCACCTGGTCGCAACCGAGTGACTTTGATAGACTGGAGGTGATTTCTCGACAGAAATCGTAAAGTGAACAATATTGATCTCATCTTCATTTTGGGCAACAACATCCAAATCATAGACGCCTGGTTGCCATTCTCCGGTATCGATATCGCAGGAGATATCTTTGCAAAAGGTCTTACCCCGAAGATACCAGGTTGCATCACTGAGATTATCCCCTCGAATGTCTAGAGTTAAGATATCGCCGCGAATAATATCTTGTTTCTCAGGTGAGGCTTCGTTGATGGCGGCTTCTAGAGGTTGGCACATCAATGCGGTGAATAGCGCCGTCAGTCTAAGCGAAGCAGGAATGTGAAAGGAACTCATCATTTCTTAACGCGACCTTGGGGGAACTTCGATTTCAAAGCTTTGGCCACCGGTATAGGAACTAACCCATCAATTTTACCACCAAGACTCGCCACTTCTTTGACAAGGGACGAGCTGATTTCTGATAGTTCTTGAAGTGTTGGAATAAAGATTGTTTCTAACGAGGGCTCTAGATGTCGATTCATATGGGCCATCTGCATCTCAAAGCCAAAGTCCTGAGCATCCCTTAGGCCGCGCACCAGTACGCTGCATTTTTGTTTTCGTGCGAATTCTGCCGTTAACCCTGAAAAAGAAGCGACCTTAACGTTCGAGAATTTAGAACAACAGCTACTGACAAGTTTTAGTCGTTCATCAGATGAAAATAATCCTGGTTTCTTAGGATTGATTCCGATGGCTACAACGACTTCGTCAAACATTTTTGATGCCCGTTGAATGATATCAACATGGCCGTTTGTGAGTGGGTCGAAACTTCCGGTGTACATGGCTCTAGTTGTCATCATTGCTCCTAAGTTGTTTTTTGCCAGATCGTGATCAGTGAGACGCCGTAAGATCGCTGCTTAATCTTTTGAAGTTTGAATATGGGAGTCATGGTATCGAGAAATTCTAAGTCGGCTGTTGAGCTCTCCAATGCAAAGACTCCATCTACGCTGAGCAGACGCTCAAATTGATCTCCGGCTTTTTCTAAAAAGACGCGAACAGCCTCATAGGGTGGATCTGCCCAAATTAAATCGCAGCTTTGGTCGGTAAGCTTTTTTAGGGTCACCAGAGCATCACCTTGAGTAAGTTCGAAAGGGTTCAAATTTAAAGAATCACGCTGCGCTCTCAATGCCAACGCCTGCATATTAATTTTTATACATTTTATGGCAGTAGGTGCAATTTCAACGAAACGACAACCGGAAGCTCCGCGACTAAGAAGCTCCAATCCGATGGCACCTGAGCCGGCAAACAGGTCTAAAACCTTGGCATCAGGGATCCACGGCTGCAACATGTTGATTGCTGACGCCCGTACTCGTTCTCGTGTCGGACGAGTGTCTAAGCCCGTTGGGGTGAGTATTTTCAGGCCCTTGCTCCAGCCAGACGTGATTTGCACGGCAATGCTCCCGAGATTTTAAAACAGAGTTCAAAGATTATAGGCCGAATCCTAATTATTTACTTGAATTTTCTGTGGGTTGCCCTAAAACGAGCTAACCTTTTATTGTTTCTTTTGACCTTTGAGGTGATTAATAGATGAACATTCGCCAAATCCAAGAAGCCCGAGAACTCTATGGTATCGATGGCTGGGGTGCTGGGTATTTTGGAATTAATGACGAAGGTCATGTAGTCGCCCACCCTACTGGCGAAGAACACATCAGTGCATCGCTTCCAGAAATTATGGAAGAAGTACGTAAGCGTGGACTTACGGCACCGCTTATTTTGCGTTTCCCGCAAATTATCGAAGGCCAACTTGAACGCATGCACTCTGCGTTCAAAAGTGCGATCAGCGATAACAATTATCGCGGTCGCCATGTCGGAGTATTTCCATTCAAAGTAAACCAACGCCGTGAGTTTATTGATGCGATTGTCTCTGCCGGCCAAAAAATGGATTACGGTTTAGAGGTTGGTTCTAAAACAGAATTTATCGCGGCCTTGGGCTACAAGCTTCCCGAAAAAGCCCTCATGATTTGTAACGGTTTTAAAGATCGTGAACTCATTGAGATGGGATTTATTTCAAAATCGATGGGCAAAAATGTAGTTTTGGTGGTTGAAGGACCAGATGAACTACAGATGATTATCGACATGGCAGGCAAGTATCCGGTTTGTCCAGAGATCGGTCTGCGTGTGCGCCTTTATAGCAAAGGTTCTGGGAAGTGGGAGAAGAGTTCTGGCGAACAATCTAAATTCGGCCTCACCACCACTGAAGTGATTCATTCGCTGCAAATGCTGCAAAAAGCGAATCTCGGCGATAAGCTTGCGATGCTTCATTTTCATATTGGTTCGCAAATTACAGAGATAAAGCGCTTTAAAGGTGCTCTGAAAGAAGCGGCACGTGTTTATTCTAAAGTGATCAAAACTGGATTTACACCACGCTACCTCAATATTGGTGGTGGTGTCGGCGTAGACTATGATGGTAGCAAAACCAGTTTTCAATCGTCTGCGAACTACAGCTTGCAAGAGTTTGCCAACGATGCCGTGTATGTATTGATGGAAATATGTGACAACGAAGGCGTTGCCCACCCGACCATCGTGACCGAATCCGGTCGCGTGATTGCGGCCTACCATAGCGTCGTCGTTACAAATATTCGCGAAGTGCAAGGTGCAGATGTCAATACGGATGCAGATAATATCTTGGATCTTGAATCTGTGGATCCTAGTGCGCACAAAGCACTTAATGAGCTTAAATATATTTTACATAATATGAATCGTAAAAATTACGTTGAATATTACCACGATTCGATTGTGTATCAAGAAGAGCTCTTCACTCTTTTTAACCTTGGTTATTTGCATTTGAGCGATCGCGCAGTTGCAGAAGAATTGTTCCACCGCATTTGTCGTAAAGCACTCTACTTCTCTGGATTTGAACGTCATGTGCCAGAAGAATTTGAAAATCTTCAAAAAGTGATGGTTTCAAAGTTCTTGGCAAACTTTTCTATTTTCCAATCGATTCCTGATTCATGGTCGATCGAACAGCTGTTTCCGGTCATGCCTCTTTCTCGTCATGATGAGAAGCCAAGCCTTAAGGCAACGATTGTTGACATCACATGCGACTCCGATGGTTGCTTGAATACATTTATCGACCGTGCTGACACGAAAACTGTGTTGGAGTTACATCCGCCTAATGATGCTCCTTATTACATTGGGTTTTTCCTTGTCGGCGCATATCAAGAGTCGCTGGCAAATGAACACAACCTATTTGGTGCCATTCATGAAGCGGAAATTTACATGGCCCCGGATGGTGAATGGGAGATTACAAAATTAACCCAAGGTGATCCTATTGACGAGCTGCTCATCAGTCGCAATTACGATATCGAAGAAATCACGACAAGCTACAAGAAGCAGTTTGAGGAAGCGCAGGGTAAAGGTCTGCTCTCGGCAGAAAGATCCCAAGAGCTATATGGGAAGCTGGCATTGATGACTCGGGCCTACCCGTACCTGCGAGAAGACTAAGTTTGTTTTTTCATAAAATAGTGAATTTTTATTCATAATAATAAATAGAAGCCCTGACAGTCTCAGGGCTTCTTCTTTTAGGATAATTAAAGGCGATCTAAAACACAGCCGATCCCTAACAAGTGCCGAGAGGCTAAGTCGTTTAGACTAGAAGGCGGATTCAGATTGGGGTGTTCCATGGCAATTACAATACAAATTTCTCGTAACGGCGATTGGGAAAAATTGACGTATATTGGCCCCATTACCGAAGACTCCGAGATCCATTTGCCGCCCTTACTACAATCGCTTGGACCAAAAGTTATCGTGAATTTCAGTCAAGTTGAGAACGTAAATTCCTGCGGTGTTCGGGCATGGATTACGTTTATGCGAGACTTTGAGAAAGGGCGACAGATCGTCTTTGAAGAGTGTACCCCGGAGATCGTGAGTCAGATTAATATGATTCCCAATTTTAAAGGTAAAGCGGATATTCAATCGATTTATGGAAGTTATACCTGTCCCGAGTGCGGTAATCATCAAAGACATTTGTTTATTAAAGGTAAAAATTTACCTGCGAATGCCGGCGACGACATAGAAGAAGTTGCTTGTAGTAAGTGCAAGAAGAAAACTGAACTTGATGAACTAGAAGAAGAGTTTTTTGCCTGGATTGAAGCTAGCTGAGGATATGAATGTCATCTGAAGAAGAAAAAAAGAGATCCGCGCTCGAAGCGTTCAAGCCTTTTGAACATTTCTGCAAAGCTATGCTTGATGGCTTCGTTGTTGTTGATATTGACGGACGTGTCGTAAAAGCAAACCCCATGGTTGCGCAAATGTGCGGGATCACAACCAAGCAAGTTTTAACTATGACGTCATTCGACGAAATATTTCCGATGTTTGTAGGAAATAAAGTCCTGCATGTAAAAGAACTTTTAAAAAATCAAACGCCTACTAGAATTGACGAAGTCGCGTGCAAACCAGTCGCCGGTAAAGACCTAAATCTCATTATTGGTTACTATCCATTTTTACAAGATGGACAGTTGGTGGGTGCATGGCTGCTGATTCGCGATGTTACCGCCGAAACAGAGCTGCAAGGCAAGTATAAAGATAAAGCGACTAAGTCGATTACAGATCCGATGACAGGGCTCTTCAATCGAGCGCATTTTGAAGAGTTTATGCGCGGTCAGGAGAGCACCTTAGTGCAATTGCCTCTGGATAGCGATCATCGCAACTTGTCAGTGATTATGGCTGATATCGACTTCTTCAAAAAAATTAACGACAAATTTGGTCATCCAGCCGGTGACTATGTCATCAAAACCGTGGCTAATATCTTAAGTAAGTCATTTCGGAAGACCGATATCATATGCCGTTATGGTGGTGAAGAGTTTTTAATTATTCTTCCAGCAAGTAATCTTGAAGGCGCTGCCGTTACTGCTGAGAAAGCTCGCATTGCCATCGAAGCGCATCAGTTTCAATTTGGGGAACATCAGATTCCAGTGAAGATGTCATTTGGTGTAGCTCAGCTTCTTGTCGGTAAAGAACAAGGCAAGGACACGATCGCTCGCGCCGATGCCTGTCTTTATCTCTCAAAGCAAACGGGGCGTAACCGCGTGAGCGTACATAATGGGACAGAGGCAATTGCTTTTGAAACCCTTAGTAATCATGTCAAATCAGCGGGCTGAAAAAAGCATCTAATTTTTTCTCAACAGCTACCAGACGCGAATGCGATCTTTGGGCTCGATGTACATCTTATCGCCAGCCTTACAGCTAAAGGCATCATAAAACCCCTGCTGATGTACGACTTGTTGATTGATGCGCTCACGTCCAGCCGAGTGAGGGTCAGTTTTGCGCAGCATCTCTTCGAGTTTGGGTCTTGCGACATTGCACCAGACGCGTCCGTACTGGGTATAGAAGTTTTTATTTTGTTCGAGCGTCGCCTTACCCTGTGGAAACGCGGCTTGGTACGAAAAAGTTAGGCCGACGTGATCGCCAACATTCTCGCCCAGGGTCAGTTGTCCATTATGTCCGACTTTTTCGAATTGCTTCACGAACATGATGCCACGAGATTTGAAAGATTTAAGATCATCTGGGGTCATCCAGTTATTAAGTTTACCGTCGGCATCATATTCAGAGCCTTTATCGTCGATCGCATGGCCAAGCTCGTGGCCAATAATAGTGCCAATCGCAGCGAAATTCGCCTCTTCCGGCATACTAGGGTCATAGAGTGGGTATTGCAGAATTCCGATAGGTAAAACGAACTTGTTATCTGGCGGCGAGTAGTAGGCATTCACCGTCAGTGGTCCCATTTCCCAACGTTCGCGTTTACGAGGTTCGCCTAATTCTTTGAGTTCTTTTGCGATAAGATTTCGACGAAGGATTTTCTTATTCTCATAGGGCTTGACGGGGCTATAAACCGCTAGAGGCGTGAAGTTCCATTCATCATCAGTGCGTGGCTTAACCACTTGCAGCTGAGCTTTAGTCATTTTCGCAATGGCTGCTTTGCGAGCGGTCTCACTCAACCATTTGTTGTCTTGAATTCCTTTAATGATAGAACTCCGAACAGACTCGACTAATTTGACGAAACGTTCTTCAGGAAACCCGGGGAACATCACGTCCACAAGTTCAGCGTCTATCTCTTTATTGAAGGTACTCATCACCCGTTTAGTACAGCGTTCATCGCGAACTGCTCGGGCATTTGGGCCACCGAGATGTTTGTTTCTAAATGCAAAAGCCTGTTTAAAATAGTCAGGATAGGCATCGTCCATGTACTCAGTAGCGCTATGGAATAATAGGATATTTTGCCATGTGCTGACTGGGGTTCTTACCAGGGCATCGTTGAGAAATAGCATGGCTTCTGGTTCGATGTCGCGAACAAGAACTGATGATGGAACCTTATCCAATACAATATCGAGCCCAAGACGAGGATATTTCTTCCTGGCATCGGCGGCAGAGATACCATTTTTCATGACTTGCCGTTCACGAAAATCATTTGGCAACGGATAAACTTTAGCTAGCTCCTTTTCGAATGCTAGGACCGAGTCGGCTCGTTTTTCGGGATGATCCAACTTCAATGTTTTGAAAAATGTGACCATAAGTTTTTTAAGGTCGGCAACGACCTCTTTCTTCTCGTAATAACTGCGTTCTGGCAACGAAAGAAGTTCGCCATCAAAGTAAAGGTCGCGGATTTCGGGGCGATCTTGATTTGGACCAGAATCAAAGGAAATCAGTTTTTGATCGGGGCTAACGATGCGTTCGCGCAAAAAAGACTGTAGTTCTTGCGAAGTTTTAAGAGCGAGGATCAGTTTTTTTTCTTGGGCTACGGCTTCTAGTTCCTCTGATGCCGAGGCTTTTTCATTCATACAAGCAAGATAGTTGTCACGAATTTCCATAGCTCGTGGTGAAAGATTCGCGAGCTCGCCAATTTTTGAAAAATATTTCTTCTGAGCACAAAGCAAACGTTCCGAAGAATCGGAGAGTGCAAAGAAGTGAATCGAACGGTCTTCCCGCAGCTTGAACGAACGGATAACCTCGGAGCAGGTGTAGCCATAGAAGTCATCACAGGGTTTGACCTCTTTACTAAGAGGGTATTCTCTTCGCGCGGGGATCTCACAACCTTCAAGGAGCATTTCCTTCGTCAAAGTCGGCGCGGCATGGCACACCGAGGAGGCGCTAAAAAATGCTAAGATGAATGTAAAAAGATTTTTGCGAGGCCATATCAGCGAATTCATACTTCGACACTCCTGATCGTTTATAGATTTCAGGAGTTTATATTGCCGAGAGGATTTAATGAACTACTTTTCCAGTCAACGTACCTAAATCTAATGTTTCACCAGATAGTAACTTATCTGCCAACTGCTCAAGATGTGCGTTCAAAATTTGGCCGCGCATTTGGATGTCGTAACCATCGCACTCATAATCGGACCAATCGATGGTAAGAAGCGTCTCTTCCCCATTTGCCAAAAATTCATTGAAGTAATCATCCACATAATCGAGTAGGAAATCGCGAGCTTCAGTGACAGAAAGATCTTGATCTTCGAGAGACATACGGGCTTCGACTGGATAAACGAAAACCCCTTTGGAGTCACGCAATGTTACTTTTATTGCAACACTTTTGTCATCAGATTTACTTTCGATGTCAAAATAGCGTTTACCAAGATAACTACCAAATTTGCGATCGAGCATGCCTGCAAGAATCTTTGATTGTTCTTTAGAGAGCACTACGTTGGATGTTTTTGCGGTCATATCTAATTCTCCTCGTAAGTTCCTGATTAGTGAACCTGATGAACGTCGTTAGAACCAGTTACTGGCTCCAGGGGTTCTCTACCCTTGGTTCGGAGTTTAGCTACAGAATCATTCAACTTTTGGACGTCAGCAATAGACCCAACTGGACGGAATTGGATGCGATTCGCGCCATCTTGTTCTTTGGTTTCTTCAGCCAACATCGGAAAGCGGTTAAAGAGACCCTTAAGCATTTCAGTTGTTTCAAAACCTGCTGTTGCCAAAAGAGCTGTATCGATAGTCCAGAGTAAGGAACCAAACTTGAGTTCATCGTAGTATGCTTTGATTTTGTCAAAGGATGGCCAATCATGTTGACGCATTGATTCAAGAGCGTCATCACGCAGCGTATTGATAATAGATAAGCCGAACTGAAAGACAGTCTTAGGTCTTTCTTGCATAAGGATCTCTTGGCCGCGCTCGACGTTGCCTGCCGACAGAACTTCAAGACCAAGGCTCACAATATGACGGCTTTGATCTAAAATCTTAGTCAAAGATGAAATATCATCAGGTTGAATATGGCTTGCAGCGGCGAGCATATTTGCAAGTTGAATAAAGGAAATCTTAAGATTTTCCTGCGCTTCAAAATCAATATTTGGTGCACCTACGAGTTTGGCCATAACCGCATCAAGAAATAGGCCATTGCCTGTCCACTGATGATGCATCAGTCCCTGGACTACTGTTTCACTATGATGATCTGCGTGCTTAAACTGCTCGTAGTATCGCTGGCCATCAAATGGTGCAAAGAGCGCTCGGCTTTCTTCGTAAAGAGCGAACCCATCTTCTTCCAGTCTTGCATTGCGGAATTGGGTCATCAGATCTTCTTGCTCGTTTGGCGGAACATAGGCTGCATGGGAAAGTAGTGAGTAAGTGTAGGAAACATCAACGCCTAGGCCGCCTTGAATGAGCGCAGCAACAAATTCTTCGACTTTCTCGTCATTGCCTTTGACCCGGTACCAAAGTGTATTGCAGGGCAGAGGTCGAAACTGATCTTGTTGATCGTGGCCGAGTTTCTCGTATTCTTCTTCGTCGAGTAGCTCGATATAAGGAGAGAGAAGTCCAATCTGATATTCTTCATCTAGCTCGTGATAGCGTTGGAACATCTGATCAAGGCCTAGATGTTTGTATACATCTAACCAACGGATAACATTGTGAATAGAAAAACGATTCTCATGCCATCCTTCGTAATCGATAATGGCGACAAACTGCTCTTTCGATAAGAACGGCATGATTTCAAGGGCTTCTTCCTGGCTGGCATTGGTCAATGCCAAATACATAACGCGACGATCAACCGCTTGCACAGCAGCGGCAGGATCCTTGGCGTCTAATAAGGCCTTGAAATCCACGCTAGGTATCATCGAAGTGACTGTTTTATCTACGTTCCACTGCAGGGAGCGATGTCCACTGTCCCATGACATTTTGACGGAATCTTCAGTTAAGCGGGCAGGTTTCATCAGGCGGCTCCTTTTTTAGAACTCAGTGGGCACAGTATAACAGTCAGGGGGGCGGATTTTAATGGTTTTTTTAATAATATGCAACTTTTTTAATCAGTCGTAATATGCTGTTTGAACTAATGATTTTACGAAGCTGCCTAAAAGGGGTATAACCCCAAATCGAATTAGGAGCAATGCATTGACTCTCGAACTGACGTCACACCAACGATTTGACGACGGGCTTAGCCTGTCTCATTTGCATATGGACCCGAGCGAATTGGTCGCCGCGGCTCTACAACCTGTTGCTGCTGATTTACAAAAACTAAATGTATGTATTGGTTCCTTAACCGGCGCTGAAACCAGAACAGCACGTGATGTTATTAGTCATGTGTTTAGTAATGGCGGAAAAAGAATTCGTCCGGCTCTATTTTTCTTTGCATCGAGATTGATTGATTATGACGGTGAGCATCTGCTCCCGATGGCGGCGGTATGTGAGTTTGTTCATACTGCAAGCCTTCTTCACGATGATGTGATCGATAACAGCACCCTGAGACGTAATAAACCGACAGCAAATCGTATTTGGGGCGACGAGGCTAGTGTCCTCACCGGTGATTTAATTTACGCACGCGCAAGTGAAATGATGGCGGATACCGGAAGTCTCGAAATCGTTTCAATGTTTGCTCGAGCAATTCGGTTGATGAGTGAGGGCGAACTTCTCCAGTTAGAGCACCTTTATAATCCAAATATTACGGAACTAGATTATTTTAAAATCCTAGAAAATAAAACTGCCGTCTTGCTTGCAGCTGCGTGCCGTGCTCCTGCGGTCTTAGCTGGAGCGACCCCGGCTGAATGTAACGCATTGTCGACGTTTGGGCGGGCTGTCGGATACGCGTTTCAACTAATGGATGACGCGTTGGACTATGCAGGCACTGATAGCGCTTTTGGTAAAAAGACGTTGGCGGATTTACCAGAAGGAAAAGTCACTTTACCGATCATGCTATTACGCGAACAGGCTACGTCTACTGAGTGGCGTAGCATCGAGTCCCTTATCTTAAAATCAGATATTTCTAGCAAAGACATGAAATCTGTCCTCGCACTTGTTGATGAATATGACACTGCCGGTCAAACTCTTGCGAAAGCCGAGGAGTGGACAAAAATCGCGATCGCCGCACTGGATGAATTTTCCCCGTCGCCGGCCCGTGAAGATCTTAAACGCTTGGCGAACAGCCTCCTTATGCGAATCAGTTAATCGGTTATTGCTCATAGAGAATTAAATTCAAAAGTGACAGTTATTAAAGCCACAAATACAAAGCATCAAAAACAGAAAACAATAGGAACTGGGCTTGCCCGGTTTGATAGTTCTTGGCGTCAATGGAGCTTGCGTAATGGTTTACGCTGTTTGCATGTGCCGCTGCCGACCCGCGATGAACGTTTTCATGTGTTGGTCATGGTTCACACAGGATGTCGCGACGAGTCTTTCGAAAAATCAGGCATTAGTCATCTTCTTGAGCATATGATGTTTCGTGGCAGTGCAAAACATCCGAATTTTACGGCTTTGAGTGAGGCTTTTGAGAATCTTGGCGGAGAGTGGAATGCGGCCACCGGTCATGAGTACACAGAGTATTTTTATTCCGGTACGGTCGATAAGGCAGAGGATGCTTTTGATCTTCTTGCGGATTTTTTGCTTCGTCCGGCACTTCAAGATCTAGATACTGAGCGCCGTATTGTCTTGAGGGAGCTTGAGGGCGAGCTAAACGAACAGGGTGTTAGTACTGATAGTGATTTTCACATCCTCCGAACTATCTGGCCTGGTACCTCAATGGCAATGTCTATTGTCGGCGATGAAAAATCTCTGTCCTCAATTCATCAGAGCGATCTCAATGAATGGCTTGCCAAGCATTATCAACCACAGAATATGGTGATTTGCGTTGTCGGCGGTAAAGCTTCAGATGCAAGACGCCTGACGAAATCGCATTTTCATAAATTTGATCGTCCACGTAATCGGCTGACTCCGAGCTATCAAGGCCCTAAGGTCGAGGTCATTGAGAATTCAGATAGTGAATTCGATATTCAGCTGACGTTTGTTTGTGAAGGTACGCGTAGTCCAAAGACTGCAAAGTACGATATGGTTTCAAGATTGTTAGCGGATGGTTTTTCATCGCGATTAGTACGAAGAATCCGAGAAGAGCTAGGCCTCGTTTACGATATTTCGTCTGACTTTCATCAGTATGATGGCGGTGGAGCATTTAATATCAACGCAAGTGTGGCTGAGACAAATATCGAAACCTTCTGCGCTGAATTATTTGCCGTACTTGACCTCTTGAAATCAACTCCGGTCACCCCAAGTGAATTGGTCCGTCATAAGACCAGAGCATTGACCGATCTTCAGTTGGTTCCCTCGGAGCCGAGTCATGTGGCTTTCCGTTTAAGTTGGTCAGTGCTATCGGGAATTGACCCTCGCCTCGAAACTTGGCGTGAGCAAATGGAATCTATTGATGCGGAATCTCTTCAAGAGATCGCTAAAGAATTATTTCAAGCACGCAACTTAGCTGTCGTGGCTCTAGGTCCTACCAATAAAGAAATTACTTCCAGATTCCAACGTAGTGTTGAAGCTTGGGCTGGAAAAAGATCTTAGTTTTAATAAACAGAATTGATACCTCGAATCAAATTCGTAAATTAATTGAATTTAATGACTTATTTGACTATGTTTTCATAAAATATTGAGTGTTCAATTATTCTTTTAAGTTATTCGTCCTCCTTTCCGATAGTTTTTTTAAGTGCGTCGGTTTTTACCAAACGGAGGGCGAAGCTATGCGTTTCTTTATATTTGCTTATACAACTCTAATGGCGTCTCAGCTCTTCTCCTGCAACAGCGCAGCTGATAAGAGGGACACATTAGCAAATGGTAAAAGCGGTTCTTTGACGGGATCCTCGAAGCGTACGTTTAGCTTTGGCTTTAACGGTGATGCTGGGATGGGTCTTGCCGACGCGAGTAGTTCTGCACCCAGTCCGGAATTGAAAAGCGTGCGTATCAATACGAAGTGTTTAAAGAGTCCTGGTCTTTACGCTGCGTATACAAAGGCTGCATCTGGTCTTTCCTATAAAGAAGAGATGATGGCATGTGATGGGTCTTATATCGATATGGTGACATTTAGTATCAGTGGTCAAGACTATACGATTCAAAAGAAAGTAAATGGAGACGGCTATGATGCCCCGAGTGGAACGAGTGTTACTGGAAGTGGTCAAAGCTTAAGTATGGTCGTTACCACAGCAGCGATCAATGCTTTGATTAAGAATGTGGTTTTAGATAAACCCGGTGTTGTGATTCCCGCAGTGGTTTTACCAAAGAGTCTTTACAATGTGAGTATCCAAGTGGTTTCAGGTCAAGCCCTATTAGCAAACTCCAATAGTATATCGGTAGCTCTCCAGGGTGAGGATGGTGTTTTTACAGTTCAGTGTACGACAGGCTGTAGCGTGAGCCTTGATGGTCTTACTTCATCAACGACATCAGCGGCAGTGCCTGTAGTTATTCGTAAGCCTAATATTATAAGTGGTGATTACAGCCTCACTGCAACTGCGAGTGATGGAAGCACGAGTACAGTGACAGTGGGCGTAACCGTGAATCAAGGCGCTGCGACGGTACTTGCGAATACGGAGGCAAATAATGCTGAGCAGTGTTTTGATGCTCAGGGACAAGCTGTAAGTTGTGTCAACACCGGCGCTAGCAATGAGGGTGGAGTCTTGGCAGATGTGGGAGTAAATGGAGCCGCAACTTCGGGCGGCGCTGCGCCCGCTCAGCCATCGAATCCCCCGCCACCTGAACTGCCTACAAATGTAGTAGCAACACCTCCTATTAGTAGCTCAGAGAATTCATGTACAACATCCGTTTCTCAAGGCGGGGTGAATAATCTTTGCGATGTTGAGCTAGTTACGGATACCTGCGGAAGCTTAAGACCTAAGTATAATAAAGCTCCGATTGCGTGCAATAGTCCTGCACCGAGTTGTAAATGCGAAAGGCCTAGCGGTATGGTCGAAACTTGTTCGGCTTATATTTACCGCCGAGGAGCTAAGGTCTATTACACAATTTCTTATTCGGAGTGTAATTATGGATATGAACTTTTAAATGCGGCTCCACCGATTGAGAGTTTGACCGATATCGATAAACTGCCTGCGTCTGTGACGTTGGAACAGATACTTAAATATTATGTATATGGTGCTATGTGCGGATGTAAAGTTGCTCCTCAGCCTGGCCTGATAGATCAAGAGTTTCAGCGCAACTATGCAGGAGAAGTTCCCATTTTAGGGAGATAAGTGGTTTGAGAAAGTTTGGATAATTTGTTAAAGGAGAGGTTTGTATGCATTTCACTTTTTTGTCTATACTTATAGTCTCTCAGCTCTTCTCCTGCAACAGCGCAGCTGATAAGAGGGACACATTAGCAAATGGTAAAAGCGGTTCTTTGACGGGATCCTCGAAGCGTACGTTTAGCTTTGGCTTTAACGGTGATGCTGGGATGGGTCTTGCCGACGCGAGTAGTTCTGCACCCAGTCCGGAATTGAAAAGCGTGCGTATCAATACGAAGTGTTTAAAGAGTCCCGTTATATAATACCTATCTAAACCTGCTTTCGCGGGTCTAGTGATTATTTCCTGTTTCACTGAAGACCGTTTCACTTCGTCTGCGTTTGACCGCATGGAAGCCAGAGCGTTCTTCTCCGCAGGCTTGGCGAGGAGTACTCGCTACCGTGTAACTCACGGCATGATTTCTAATATTGATAGCAGCGTTGAGGTCTCGGTCGTGGACTGCATTGCAGTGCTGACATTCCCACGTCCGTTCGCTCAGGGTAAGCTCTTGGTATTTGACGCCGCATTCACTGCAGAGTTTAGAGCTTGGAAAAAATGTCCCAACTAATAAAACTCGTCCCCCTATGGCTTGGGTTTTGTATTCGAACTGACGCCTGATCTCACCAAACGAAGAATCACTGAGACGTTTGATGAATCAGAATAATCTCCACATTTGCCATTTCGCCAATGCTAATATGCCTACTTGCCATAAGTAAGGTGTAGTCACTTTTAGATCTGTTTGTGTTAAGCAGTTATTAGCCCCGAGTGGACCGAGTGTTACTGGAAGTTGTCAAAGCTTAAGTATGGTCGTTACCACAGCAGCGATCAATGCTCTGATTAAGAATGTGGCTTTAGATAAACCTGGTGTTGTGATTCCCGCAGTGGTTTTACCAAAGAGTCTTTACAATGGGAACCGTCTCTATCAGCGCACCATCGGTTGGACCACACAAGTTCCTGTAATTTTCCACCTAAGTTGCACATTTCATCGTCCTTTTTTGAAGTTCTATCCTTATCGGCAAGTAACATCTGCAACATGATCTCAAATTTAAATAGTGCTGTTATTGCAGGACAAATTGACGGTTGAAACGGCCTTTTTTAAAACACCGAAGGCCTTCCTCGCTCTCTGTCGTCATGTAGGGGGTCAAGTCCACCGAGTAGGCTGCCTACGACATCCATCCGACATGTATTCTCCAGCTCGCCCTCAAGTGTCCTTCATAAAAAATTCGGCATTTAGATTAAAGTTCTACTTTGTTAAGCCGACAATAACCGTAGGTTTCTATTTTTTGTTTTTTCGATTTATAAGCAATTCGCGCAGTGGAGGAAATCGAAATGAATTTATATCTGAGCCTGATTGTTTTAGTGACGTCTTCTTTCTTGGGCTGCTGCAAAAAAACAATAAAAAACGAAAACTCAACGGGTAAAAGCGACAGTGCCTTCGCAGATATTTATGAAGGTGAGGTCAGTGACGGAATCATACGACTCCCGCTAAATACCTCTACTGAAAATATAGCTGACAGTATCCGCGAACAGTTACGATACCTGCAAGGTCAATTCGCGTACGTCGGAGTTGGCATTAAATTGCCTTCAGTTAAAATTAATATCCTGGACAATAGATCTGACAAGCAGTTTTTGGAGGTAAAGTATAATGCGTCACTGATCTTAACTTTGCCCAAAGTTGGTACTTACGAGGATTACGCAAATTCGGTTGTTACGACAAAAACTTTGGCTGGCGTCGTGCCAGCTAATCCAACAGAAAAAGAAAAGTTTTATAAATCGTTTTCTCAAGATTGTTCTGCCCAAAATTCAACTTTAGAAAAGTTTTGGTATTATTTTCAACCAGCGGTGACTGATAATAAAGTTCCCGGAGATTTCTCTAGCCCTGTGATTAGAAAATGTCCGATTTACGCGGTTCTATCGAAAAATGATCTCTCGTCATACGTAACAGCCACGAATGATATTGATATTGCTAAGTTGATTTTTAAGATCAAACCATCGTTGACAAAAACAGATAATAAAAAACCAGAGTACGCAAAAATATTACAACAAGGAAACTCAATTGAAGCGACGATAATTATCGGAATCAATGGTGGCGAAAAAAATGAAGATCCTGGTTACCTCAGCTATGAGGAGACCATTAAAGGTTTAAATGCCTACTTCGGAAATTCCAAATTAAATCCGATAGATTTAACTGGAATGGATCGGTATGAAGTCATCTCAAAGAATTTGTTCATAACTCAAATGTATGAAAAAAATTCTAAAATAGTTAAGTTAAACTTGTTCTTAATCGATGAACTCACGCAATCAAATTTCGAAACTCGGTATGTTGAAGCTGTCGCAAAATCTGATTTAGTCATTTACTCCACTCATTCTGGCTTAGGAAAAAATATTGATAAGCTTGTTCAAATGACAAGCTTTGAAAAAGGGCATTATGCGGTTTTTGTCGCAAATGGCTGCAGTACTTTGTCTTATCTTTCCGACGCCTTATCTAAAAAAGTCGCGCAAAAAAATCCTGGTGATAATGCGACAAAGTATTTGGATATTGTTGTGAATTCTCTACCTTCGCCTTCAATGGCGTCCGGGCAGACACATATCACTTGGATCAAATCGCTTTTTGAAGGTCAAGCTACTTTTAAAGAAATTTTAAGTAAAATCGATCAAGAAGCTCATGCCTCAGTTTGGGGTGAGGAAGATAATCCGGCTTTCTAGATACCTTTTAACCAACAAGCATTCAAATCAGATCCGTACGTAGTTCTATCGATCATGTCGAGATCGACCCATTTGTGGCTTGACATTACTGGAAGTTTCTTCTGCGTCAAACTTAAAGGGAAAATTAATGTCGACACTCACATTGCCACGCGGCCTGGGAAATTGCCAACGCTTGATATTAGATAAAATGCACTCCTGAAAAACATTATCGGTAATATCGGATTTGATGATGCTTACCTTCGAAAGGCTCTCAGTGTGCGGCGAGCTTCAAATAACATCATATGAGTCTCGTACTGAATGCGAGATTCGAAGCTCGTTCCGGCAACTTCGACCAGCTCATTAATGTGAGATAAAAATTCGTCGGAAACATAGGCGTTTCTTTGTGCTTCAGAAGGAGTCATGCCTTTTCGGCGCAGGGAGGAGATAACACCCTGAAGACGATCGGGAAGGAGTTGTTCTAGGCGTCGATGCACTTGACGATAATCACGGGCCGCGATACCGAAACGATGAATCCGTTGAATCAGTGTTTCATGGAGTTGATTGATTTTCATTGTCATTACCTCAGAGTAAGGACAGATTCCTAGGTTGTGCCTCAGAATCACGACGCGATCTAAACTACCATTTACAGAAAAATATTGTCAATTGACGATCTAAATCGCTGTTATTAAAGATTTAACTTAATAAAGCGAACTTCATTTGACTCTAAAAAATGCGTTTTCTAAGAAAGTAGCCTGTAAAAAACATAACTTAAATGAAGTCGAAAAAGTGACGGATATCACTTTTTCAATGATTCCTTACCTATAATTCATGACGGATATCAAGAGCTGAAGTCACGCGCTTAAGGCTAATAGATATCACCCGATTCTTTCCTACGCTTTTATGGAAGGAAGTAAACGTGAGTGACGAACAAAATAAAGAAATGCAGCTTTGCTTCATTGAAGAAGCAAAAGAACTTCTTGAGAACTCTGAACAGTGTTTTCTAAGCTTAGAACACTCAGACCATAGACCTAAGCTCCTCGAGCAAATATTTCGCCTAGCTCATAACTTAAAGGGGTCTGCAAAGGCAGTGGGTTTTGAATCACTTGGCGATTTTACACATGATTTGGAGACATTCCTACTTGCCTTAAAACAAAATGAATTGACTCTCTGTGCGAAGGTGATCTCGCTTTTACTTCAATGCAATGATCATCTCAAAAAATCAATCGATAAGCTTCAGATTGATCCCAAATTTGTAAGTCATAATCCGGGTCTCCAGGGACAACTGAAATCGCTACGCGAAGAGAGAAAAAGTAAACCAACCGAAATCCCTGGTTTTGTCGAATGGGATGCGCCTGCGAGTACTTCTTTACCAGAGGAAAGTGTAGATCATCGGTCTTTTCTGAATTCACCGACAAAAAATAAAGTAATTGCCGATTCGGTAGTTAAATCATCGGATGAAAGCATTCGCGTCAATCTTAATAAGATCGAAGAGCTACTCAATGGCGTCGGAGAATTAGCAATTTATCAGACGGTCATGGCACAACATAAGTACGATATGGCGAATCAATTAGGTCGTAAAACAATTGACCAGATGACTAAAATCATTCGCGACGTGCAGAATCTCTCGATGAGTTTACGAATGATTCCGTTGAAACAGACTTTTCAAAAAATGCAAAGAATCGTCCGAGACACATCGCGGACTTTGTCTAAAGAAGTTCAATTAGTTTTAACAGGTGAAGAAACTGAAATAGACAAAACTGTTCTAGAAAAACTGAGCGATCCTTTAGTTCATCTTATCCGCAATGCACTCGATCATGGACTTGAGTCTTCAGAAGAACGAGTGTTGCATAACAAAAATTCCATTGGCAAGGTGACTCTTTCCGCATACCAACATGCAGGTAGTCTTATCATCGAGATATCTGATGATGGTAAAGGTATTGATACGGAAGTCATCCGAAAAAAGGCCATAGCTTCTGGACTTATTTCTTCAACTGATTCGTTAACCGAATACGAGCTTCAGCAATTGATTTTCGCCCCTGGATTTTCGACAAAATCGGAAGTAACGGATGTGTCTGGTCGAGGCGTTGGCATGAACGTTGTTAAGACAAATATTGTACAACTTCAAGGAAACATCGAGATTCAATCGAAGGTCGGTCAGGGTACCTGCTTTCGCATACTCCTGCCATTGACAATGGCAATTTTTGAAGGCGTCGTCGTACGTCTAGGTGAAGAACGATTTGTCATTCCTTTGTCTCAGATCACGGAGTTCTTCCGGATCACAAAGGAGCATATTACGCATGTTGCCGAAGCCTCTGAAGTTCTGACGATTCGGAAGGAGAATCTCGCGGTTTATAGGCTCGCGAAGCTCTTAAAGAAGCGAACGGCATTTCGCGATGCATCCGAACATACCGCTCTAATCGTTAAAGATTCTACCGAAGAGATGTTTGCAGTCTTAGTGGATGAAGTGATTTCACTTCAACAGATTGTCATCAAGCCGCTCGGCCTTGAATTGCAAAATCACGAAAAATTTAAAGGCGCAGCAATCCTGGGTGATGGAAGGCCGGCACTGATTGTGGATCTTGTCGAGCTTACGACGCATCTACGAACAAAATTATCTAATCAAAAAACAGTAACTAATTATAAGGAGGCTTTGTGACGGAAGAACAGATAAATCATGATCAAAAATTGAATCGAAGAGAGATTAGTGAACGATACTTAGCATTTTCGTTATGCAACGAGCAGTATGCGATTCCTCTCCTACAGGTGAAGGAAGTAATTGCGCTAACGGACGCGACCCCGGTTCCTTATGCGCCCGCTTACTTTAAGGGGATCATAAATCTTCGTGGCCAGGTCATTTCCGTAATTGACCTGCGAGTGAAGCTGGCATTTTCAAAATCTGACACAGGGTCTGAAACATCAATTATTATTCTCGACCTAAAACCTTTGTGTCTTGGTGTTGTCGTCGATTCGATTAACAGCGTACTCGCACTTTCTCAGGATGAGATAAGCCCTGCTCCGGAAATTGAATCGACGATTAAAGGCCCCCATATAACTGGGGTAGCGCGTAAAGGAAGCAAACTGACACTTATGTTGGATATTAGAGAAATTCTTGACGTTCAAGATGTTGCGACGATGGAAATGCATTCAAAAAAAGAAGCGGCTTAATTTAATAAATAAACTTAAAAGAGAAGGAGAGAATCAATGAATCAGTGGAGTTTAAATCGGAAAATTTGGTCAATCGTTGGTCTACTAGCTGTTGCATTTATTGCAAGTGTCATTGTTGGACAGTTTAGCTTAATGCAGGCACAGGAGTCTTTAGCCGAGATAGGCAATCTACATTTGAAACGACTACTACTGGCGGATGAAATTAGAGATGGGCAGCGACGTATGCTCCTTTCTACTTTCGAAATTACAACTTTGAAAGAGAAGAAGGCTATTGAAGATGAAGTTACAAAATTTGGTAAAATATACGATGAACAGCAAGAAAGAATTAAAAATCTTTTAAGTGTATCTTCAGAAGTTGGCAAAAAAGCTATGAACGAATACCAGGCGGCTCAAGAAGGCGTGTTAGCTGTGATTCGGAATGCTCAAGATCACCTAAGGGCAGGTGAGACCGAAAAAGCAGAAGCTGCGGTAATGAGTGCAGATTTTTCCGCTCTTCGTAAGAAGATGTTGCTATCAGTTGATGAAATCGCAAAATTTAACAAAGATAATATCTTTGAAGCAGTCGAAGATGGAGAGAAACAGGCCAAACGCGCAATTATTATGTCTCTTGCGATCTCAGTCACTAGCATTTTGACGTGCTTGTTAACTGCATATTTTGTCCTACGTTCTCTTTCAAGAGCAATTGCGGAAGTCGTAAGAAATCTTGCGGATAGTTCGGTTCACGTAAGTACCGCTGCGAATCAAATTGCAACTTCTTCGGAATCGCTTTCTCAATCGACAACCGAACAGGCAGCTTCTCTTGAAGAAACGGCAGCCTCCATTGAAGAAATGAACTCGATGATTGCTAAAAACTCTGAAGCTTCAAAATCAACAGCTGAGAAATCGAATCTTTCCCATCAGAAAGCAACAGAAGGAAAGAACGTTGTTGAGAAAATGATTCATTCGATGACTGCAATTGATAAAAGTAACTCGACAATCATCGCGCAAGTCAATACCAGCAATGAGAATATGGTAAATATCATCAAGGTCATCGAGGAAATTGGTACAAAAACTAAAGTCATCAACGACATTGTCTTTCAAACCAAGCTTCTGTCCTTTAACGCCTCAGTTGAGGCCGCACGGGCGGGAGAGCACGGCAAAGGCTTTGCAGTAGTTGCGGAAGAAGTCGGCGCGCAGATGAGTGGCAATGCGGCGAAAGAAATTAGTGCGCTTCTCGATCAAAGCGTTTCGACGGTTAATAAGATCGTTGATGAGTCTAAGTCGAAAATTGAGAGTCTTGTTGTAGAGGGTAAGACCACTGTTGATCAAGGCATACGTGTCGCAAGTCAATGTGGCGAAGTCTTGAATGATATTGTTCATAATGTTCAGCAGGCGACTAACATGGCTGGCGAAATAGCCTCCGCAAGTCAGGAGCAGTCTCGCGGTTGTGCCGAAATTACAAAAGCTATGACTCAGTTAGATCAAATGACTCAGCAGAATGCATCGACCAGCGAAGAGTGTGCGTCAGCTGCAGAAGAGCTAAGTTCTCAAGCGGAGTCACTTCGTAGTCTAGTTGCGAAGCTCGTATTGACAGTAAACGGATCAAACAGCGACACAGCCAGTTTTGCGGGTCAAATTGATCCTGTGTCCACACGCGCACCAAAATTAGAAACCGCGTCGGCAAGACCGAAAATGGCTAAGAATGTCATTTCGATCAAGAAAACGAAGAATAGCAAAGAAATGTCCGCACACAGTGGACATGTTGTTATGCGCACTGCATCGAGCGAAATGCCTCAGTACGAGAATCAAGGATTTGAAGAGGTTTAAATCTTAGTCTAATAGAAGCAAGGGGATTCCGATGAAGAATGAAGCGGTCAATTGGGTCTCACTTGCTGACATTAGAAATGATGCTAGTCCGGATCTTGATGATCAAGACTTACAGTTTTTTTGCAAGGTTATCGAAGAACGGTCGGGCATTGCGTTGAAATCGACGAAGCGGGATCTAGTTCGGTCGCGGCTTCGTACTAGATTGACTGAAGTTGGAGCGAAGAGCTTTTCGGAGTATCGCAGGATGCTCGAAAAGCTTCCTCCAAACCACCAAGAGTGGCAGTGTTTTGTAAATGAACTCACGACAAATAAAACAGATTTTTTTCGTGAAGTTCAGCATTTTGAGTACCTAGTTCAGCAGATTATTCCCATATGGTCTAAAAAATCTGGTCGCACCTTTAATATATGGTCATCAGCCGCGTCCAGTGGCGAAGAAGCCTACACCTTAGCCATGGTGCTTTCTCGGCATTTACCTAAATCAAACGATTTTAAAATTCTCGCCACAGATATCGATACTGATATTCTGCAGGTTGGAAAAAATGCGGTTTATCCAGCACACCGACTCATCGAAATACCAAAAGATTACCAGATATCTTGCGTGGACCGCGGACGTGGCGATATCTCGGGTTGGTTTAGAATAAAACGTGATATCCGGTCGAAGGTTATTTTCCAGAATCATAATTTGATTGGTAGCGAGAGGCCCGATATTCATGCATTTGATCTGATCCTCTGTCGTAATGTTCTGATTTATTTTGCACAGGATAAAATTGAATATGTCAGTAATAAACTCTTCTCACTGACAAGTGATAGCGGTTATCTTTTTATCGGTCATTCGGATTCGTTTCATAGTATTCGTCATTCCTGGAAAAACATTGGACCTTCTGTATTTCAGAAGAAAATTCTATGAAAAATGACAATCCTATTCATCTGAATGTATCGGAATTGGTAGTAAGCGACGAGTTATCGACTGTAGTAACCGTCCTTGGTTCCTGCATTTCAGTTTTTCTATTTTCCGAACAGGCTAGCGTCGGTGGGGTTATTCATTACGCGATGCCGGAGGCGCATCCAGGTGTAAGTCGCAAAGAAGGCCTTAGGTACGGTAGTATCGCGATTCCAAACCTTGTTCATGAAATGACAAGAAGATACAAAATTAAACCAACTGATCTGAAAGCAAAGATTGTTGGCGGGGCCATCCAGTTTACCGGCCAAGCTGAAGGTGAAAATATTGGCGAGATGAATACTGCATTCGCTCGCAAGTATTTGAAGAAGCTTAAAATTCCAATTATTGGTGAATCCGTTGGTGGAACGGCTGGACGAAAAGTGCGTTTCCATATCCCTAGCGGCCGAACGCAAGTAGCCACGCTAATCAGTCAAGAGCGGAGCAAAAATTTGGAGTTGAAAAAAAAGATCAAAGTTCTTGTGGTTGATGATTCCAAAACAATGCGACGCCTTTTGAGTCAAATTGTTCAAGAGGATCCGAGACTAGAATTGATGGGTCAAGCTTGCGATGCTTTTGAAGCAGAGAAAATGGTTCGAGAACGCCGACCTGATGTAATTACTTTAGATATTCAAATGCCTGGTAAAACAGGTGTTGAATGGTTGGCAGAACTTCTTCCACGGATGCGAATACCCGTTATCATGATTACTTCCATGCAGTATCAGGAAGGAAATGACGTTTTCCGTGCGCTTGAATTAGGTGCGATTGATTATATTCAGAAACCATCGTTAAATGAATTGCCGACAGTAAGTACCATTATTCGAGAGAAAATTCTGACAGCAGCAACCGCCAAAGTCATTGTTCCGCTTCAGCTGACAAAAAATTTAGTGCGGACGAAACGAAGCGACACCGACTTCCAAACGATCATTGCGATTGGCGCTTCAACTGGCGGTACGGAGGCGCTTAAGAATGTTCTATGTAGACTGCCTGCGGAAATTCCCCCAATTCTTATTGTGCAACATATACCGGCAACATTTTCTAAACCATTTGCGTTGCGTTTAAACGATTTATGTCCATTTGCAGTAAAAGAGGCCGACGACGGAGATGAAGTTATGCGATCAAGGGTATTGATCGCTCCAGGTGGCAAGCAAATGAAACTAAAACGAGAGGCTTCGGGAAAGCTTGTGGTCTGCATCACCGATGATCCACCAGTGAATAGACACAAACCCTCGGTTGATTATCTCTTCCATTCGGTGGCAAGTGTGATTGGTGCGCGTGTCGTTGGTGTTATTCTGACCGGCATGGGCAATGACGGCGCGGCGGGGTTGCTCCACATGAAGAATGCAGGTGCCAAGACACTTGCTCAGGACGAAGAGAGTTGTGTCGTGTATGGAATGCCGAAGGTTGCCAACGAACTCGGCGGTGTTATGAAAGTTTGTTCGTTGGAACAAATGCCGACAGCGATTATGGAATTTGCAAGTATAAGCAACAAGTCGTCGTTATTCTGAGCCAAAGGTGAAGAATCTGCATCTTAGCAGAACTAGTCATTGTCGAAGACATTTACGAGCGCCGCATGATCTAGAATGCGAATCGCGCGACCTTTTTTTTCAATAATCTTATTTTTTTCAAGATCGGTTAAGACCCGCGACAGCGTTTCTGGAGCAGTGCCCGATAGTTCCGATAATGTTATGCGATCGATTCTTGGTAAAATTTCTAAACTATCGTCCGACCCCTTGCGGCTAAACTTTCTTACCAGGCTAATTAAAAGGGCTGCGATACGACCTTTGGCCGTTTTGTTTTCAAGTGCGCAAATCAGATCATCCCTCGCGATAAGAAGTTCGCAAAGCCATTTAATAATATCTTTACTTAGATCTGTAATGCGTGACTGCAACATGAAGAAGATATCAAGATCAAAATAACACGCAGTGACCGGCTCGAGTGCAGTCAATGTATACAAGTCTGATACTGAATTTAAGAGTCCCACAATATTTCCCGGGCCGGAGATACGAACCGTTTTCGGCGTGCGAGCGGATTTATAGTTCAGTCGTACATATCCTTCTTGAATGCAGTAAAAACCTTTTCGACCGCTGCGGATAAACGGCATATTTTGACCGCTTACAAAGCTATATGATTTTCTAATGGGTTGAAATTCATCGCCATGGCTTCTCCGATGCTTACCTAGAATCTAGGCTCTCTACAGAATTTGGGCTTGACGTAAGAGGTTGACTTCAGAGGGAT
>CAZUYQ010000044.1:34541-35799 GCA_964624705.1 uncultured Polynucleobacter sp. | reverse complement strand
AGTACGCGAAGTGATCCGTAGCACAGCCGGTCTGCTTCACCGCAGATCGGTTCATCCCGTCCGGCTGAAATACAGCTTTCGGCCATCCGCTTTCGGCCTACTGCTTTCCGATTCAGCATTCCTTTTTAATAAGACAGAAGCATCGCGAAGGATCTGCATTTTTATTTATTGAGCTGCAGTTAAAAGATTTTTTAATTCGCCGCTGCGATGAAGTTCCATGGCGATATCGCAACCGCCAATGAATTTTCCGTTAACAAACAATTGAGGAATTGTTGGCCAATTATTAAATTCTTTGATGCCCTCACGAACTTCCCAGTCAGCAAGAACGTCGATGTCTTTAAATGTGACACCATGTTGTTTTAAAATTTGCACCACTTGTGCTGAAAAACCGCACATTGGTTGATCCTTCGTACCTTTCATAAAAAGCACTACAGGATTTGATTCTACATCTTGTTTAATTTTTTCGATGACTGCTGAGTTTGCCATAGGGAAGACGCCTCATTTATAAATTTACTATATTCATCAACAATTTTTTTCGTACCTAGTTACTACCGCTTGCTCCCTGCCCACGGCAAGTGAATTCTGCAATGTCAGGACGTTACGGCTATGGTAGGCTGAGTGACTCCATTCTCTAAAAATGAGGTATCCCATGACAGTCCAAGTTTCAGTTGAATCTGTTGGCAGTCACCAGTTTCTACGCTGGCACATCCATAGGCCTGAGCGTATGAATGCTATCGGTACCAGCATTGCGGCAGAATTAACAGATGCCTTAGCACTGGCTCGCCACAACCCTCCCCATGGAGTTAGAGCCCTTGTAATTACAGCGGAAACCGTGGTCAAAGCTCAGAAAGCAACATGGATTGCGGGTGGGGACTTATTAGAACTTGCCGCTCTCACTGAGAAGCAAGAAGGGCAGGCATACGCTGCCACCATGAACCGATTCTGTTCCGAACTTGAACTTCTCCCGATTCCCGTCATCACTTTTGTCGATGGTGCCGCGATTGGGGGCGGAGCGGAACTTGCCCTTGCCGGAGATATTAGGTTAGCCACGCAGAGATCGACCCTTGAATTTCGCCAATTAAAAATGGGCCTTGCGACTGGCTACGGCGCTGCTAGCCGGCTTTGTACTCTTATTGGTAAGGCGAAGACTCAGGATCTCCTTTATTTCTGCGAAACCCTGTCGGCTCAGGAAGCCCAAGCTCTGGGTCTCGTGCACCGAGTATTGAAATCACAAGATGAGATTTCCGGAGTTTTGAAT
>CAZUYQ010000044.1:6962-34531 GCA_964624705.1 uncultured Polynucleobacter sp. | reverse complement strand
CTTGGGGGTTTAGACCCACTTGCGCTCGCGGCTCAAAAACAAATGCTCCATCTTGCCGTGAATCGCAGCAAGGATCATGGGATTGAGGATCGTATTTTCGGTAAAATATGGCGCAATACAACTCACGTTACAATGCTTAATAAATTTAAAGAAAAAACAAATTTTTAACGTAATTATTATATTGGACAACTGGCCAATTAATCTATATTAGTTATTATGAAACTATATATTTTAATGAGGCGCCCATGAAGCCAGTTTTAAAATTATTATTCAGTCTTATTATTTCGACCCCTGCGTTCTCGGCATTAGAAACCCTTCAAGAAATTAGACCAAAACTAGTTTACCCCGACTACACTGATGAAGAAAAACAACTCGTAGCGGATCAAGCCTATATCCTAGCAGATCAACTATACGTTCATCGCGCCGTAAAGATTCAAGCCTTTGGCCCTGCTGCGGATCCAGTGGCTCGGCTATTAAATATAAAAAAAGTCGCGAAGACACTCACCCCAGAACAACTAAATGACGCTATTGGCAAGGTTTTTCAAGATCAACGAGATCTCCACTTTCAATTTATTCGTCCCGCCCCTATCTCGAACTGGTCGGCTTGGCTTCCAACATCTTTTGCTTTTGTGAAAGTTGGAGACTCATCCCAAACCATAGTAGCGACGGTGTCGAAAACTGCGAAAGCAAGATTTCCAGAGATTTCACAAATTCATATGGGCGACCGCGTTCTCACCTATGATGGCATGAAGATGGAAGACGCGCTAAAGATGGCTGGTGCTTTAGGCAGTGGTGCCAATGACGATGCCTGGAGAAGCCGCGCAATTGAAATTCTGAGTTTCCGCAACTTTAGCGATCAAAAGATTCCAGAAAGGAATTCAGTTACACTGTTGTTGGAACGTCATAATGGCGAACAATATACGATTGAATTGCCTTGGCTCGCCTATGAAGAAATCAAAGTAGAAGATATTTCAGGCAGCGCTACTGAGCACAAAAATGGAAAGACTGTCATTTCCTGGACCGACGCCCTCAATGACTACCAAGTAAAATACAATAAATTATTCAGGCGCTACTCCACCGAACACAACTCATCCCCATCCATGCTCGGGTTAAGCGGTCTCGGAGCTACAGATGATAAAACAATCTTTAAAGGCATCGTAACGACAAGTTCTGGACGATTTGGCTTCCTACGTTTTGACTCTTTTATGCCGACTCTACCCGTCATATCCGCAATTGCGATGATCCGTACTATTCTTATTAAGGACTTTGCCGATACTGATGGTCTGATTATTGATATTCGAGACAACGGTGGAGGAAATATCACCTATGCTGATATGCTCGTTCAGTTATTTAGTTCAGAAAATGTACAGCCGACGAGAATGACGATCCTTGCAACACCACTTAACCAAGAACTTTTTGATGTCGGAAACCTTGGAACAACTACGGTATGGTCTGAGGCAATTGCAAATGCACGGCAAAAGAATGAAACCTTATCAAAGCCCATCGACATTACTAGCGTCAGTCTAGCAAACAATATCGGTCAATACTGGTTTAAACCGGTCGCATTACTTACAAATGCTAACTGCTACTCTGCTTGTGATCTATTTGCAGCATCCATGCAGGACCACAATTCCGCAACGATCATCGGCGAAGATCATACTACCGGCGCCGGTGGCGCGAATGTGATGGAGCATAGAAACTTTATCAGCGCTATGGAGGACAAACACAAGATCACAATCCTCGAATCACTGCCTTTTCAGCAAAATATGCGCGTGTCTTGGCGACAAGCCATTAGAGCAGGAAAACACGAGGGAGAATTAATCGAAAATATCGGAGTCATTTCGGACTCCATTATTCCACGCACGGAAGAAGATTTATATCATAATGATGCATTTCTCCTTGAGAAGATTGGCGCGATTCTTGACATGCAACGCCCAAAACACAGAGCAAGTATCGCAACCAAAGATAGCGAACTACTTTTTGAAAATGGTAGGGATGCAGCTTGGCGAGAATATATCAAAAATACCGACACAGTCGAAGTCGTTAGCAATCAAAAATCGATCGCGAAAATCGGCTTAGACTCGGAGAAAATATATGCCGATATTTCAGTACCTGGTAGTAGCACCGCATGGCGTCATGCCCGATATGAAATTATCGGTTACAACGAGGGGCGGAGGGCCTGGAGGGTCTGGCGCAATGTCCGGTGGGTAGGCGCATACGAAAATCTGAAACCCGGCGCGCCTTTAACGAGCGATTTCGCGAAACAACAACCAAAATTTTTACATGTTGAGAATCCCTACTCTTCCGAAGATTCTGGCTGGCAAATTCGCGATGGTGTACTAGCAGTTGGGCTGGGACCAAACTACGCCAATGACCTATTAACAACTGCGTTTGTACCTATAAACTCTACCGGTCTTAATCAAATAACAATTAGTTTTGATTTAAAACTACAGAGCGAGAAAGGTCTTGATCAATTTAGAGTCTATGCGCGCGATGCCAAGACATACGAGCGCGAAGATCTCATTTCGCTCAGTGGCGACAAGGAAGGGAAACAAATACTTGGGTTAAAAAAATTAATTGGTCGCGAGAAACTTGAGCTCGTTTTTGAATTCCAAAGCGATGGAAACGTTGTCGGAGCGGGACCTACGGTTGATAACTTAGAAATAAAAGGCGGTACTGTATCTATCTTAAATAGTTTGACCGATCTATTTAGAGTGCTACCGCCATCAAGTAACAAGCAATAATTGATGATAGTCAATTGATCTCTTTGGCTGACACGACACTCGCATACATAAATGTGATAAGATGAGATTTCGTCATCGGTTTTGGCAAGAATGAATCGGCACCTGCATCAAGTGCCGCGCGGTAGTCCTCGGGAGAGCTCCGATTGGAATGAATGCATATTTTTGTTGATGGGCTTACTTCTTTAATCTGCTTACTTAACCAGTTACCATCAAACGGTAGACCAATATCGACATCGACAATCAACGCATCGAACCAGCCCTTGATAGCGTCCATAAGGGTTGCTTGACCAATATTGATACGAACCGTGCTGATGATCCCCGCTAATGCCGCATCCGAACTGACAATATGTTCCAAGCTATTAATATAAACTTCCTCGTCATCAATAATCCCAATTCGAAGTTTTCTTTTTTGCCTTGATGCCACATATTTTTGCAATGCAGCAATATGCTGTGCATCTTTGGATTCCGCCAAACTTGGAACAGCGATAAAGGAATCGCGCCAATAGGTGTAAATTGTCCGCGAGCTTGGCGGCAAGGGATCCAACGATCCGGGCAGCATACTCGCTCGAGGCAGCAGAACAATAAAAGTCGTACCTTCCTTCATCGAGGATTCACAGCGAATTGCGCCCTCGTGCTCTTGGACAACTTTTTTGGCGATTGCAAGACCAAGACCGGTACCCTTCTTTTTCCCCTTTGTATAAAACAGGTCAAATATTTGCTCGCGGTCTTCAACCGCAATAAATGAATTTTCATTATGTATCGTAATCTGAGCGATACCGAATCGATCAACAGTCGCACCCATTGTGATACAGCCTTTAAAACCCATAGCCTGCTTCGCATTAAAGAGAATATTCTCGATGACGCGTTGAACCTTGACGCGGTCTACCATTACCGAAATATTTTCGATATTGTAGATTAAAGAGATGTCAGACTCTTTATCGACTTGAAAAACTTGATCTAATGCCGAAGCAAACAACTCTGAAACTGAAACTTGCTCCCATGAGCTTAAGTGAGCATCTTTCGCACCCAGTTCCAGGATATCTTTTAATAAATCCTCAATATACTTTCGTTTTTTTGCCACTTCGGGGACAAGTTTGTCGACCAATTGCGATAATTTTTCGGGGTCTGGTTTTGATTGCAGGACTTTAAGAAACGTCTGCAAACTCGAAAATGGTGCTCTGATATCATGGGCAAGCATCTGGACTGTTTTAGCAATGGCTTCGTGCTGGGCTTTTTCAGAAAGTTCTGCCAATAGCGGTTGGACAATACGTATATCTAGTCGTCGCACGAGAAACTGGTTCAAAATCAGGACAAATACTAAAGCGATACTTACGACCCCAATAATCTCTGGCGTAATAATACTCTTAAGACCAAATTGCTTACGCGTCAGAAAACGCACCGAACCTAAAGGTTTATTCACATCACCTATAGAGGTCGATTTAAACTCAGTAGCCTCGTTCAAAGATATACCTGGCGAACAGATCTCCTTCGCGAACGGTTCGAGTACATCGGCGTGATTTACTTCCACCAAAATACAAAAATCGAAAACAGGATGACGCTCCTTCAAGCGATCAACAATCATCTGACTACGAATCTCTATAGCTCGCCATTGGCCTAAATAAGCTTCGACTTTAAAAAGATTATCTTGTTGCTGAAACTCTTTAGCGAACTCATCACGAGTCGATTTCTCAAGTGCAATCAGAGTCGATGCCTGTTTTATCGCAAGAAAGCCAATAATAATCACAATCAGCGAAGACAAAGAGATCATGACAATGCGATTCATGCTTGCACGAATCGCATTCGCGCGACCAGAGGTCAGAGATAGAGGTGGCCGACTATTTTCCAGCATGGTCAGCTAGTCCTCGTAAGTAAGTATAAATTTCGAATTTTTCTGGCCATTCTTTTTCACATAGAAATTAGTACTTACCGATACCACGCCATCCTTATCCAAAAACCGATTGCCCGCGATTCCTCGATAACGAGAGGTGTTAAAAACTTCAATTAGTTGTTTACCACGCAGCGTCGGTTGCGACTTATTGATTTCCGCAAGCAATCCGATCGTATCCCAAGCCGTCGAGGCGGAGAGGTTATCGAAGGTGGACATAGCGTTATTGCCTTGGCAATGACGCTCGATCGTTTTACTGAATTCTTTTAGTTTGTCTTTGTTACTACTGGGACTGGCGCCACCATTGAAATAGATGGGAAAATAACTCGATCCCGGGACCTGAGACCCTAAAGTCGACCGATGCAAAAACAGAGGAATATTTGACTTAAGTGCATCCAACTCTTGAATAACTTGTGTGCCTTCAAATGCATACAGTGGCGCATAGATGACTCCAGGCTTCTTTTCGACCACTTGACCGATCATGGATTTTATTTTTTCATCCGCTGAAATAATTTCATAGGTCTCAATCTTAATGCCAGGTGTATATTTTTCTAGACCCAACTTTACAAATTTCGCAAATTCTATCGAAAATGGCTTTGAAACGTCGACAATAATAGCCGCAGATTTTACCTTTAAATATTCACTTATAAATCGCGAATAGCGAGACGCATAGAATTTCGAACTGCCGTCAAATCGCGTTACGAAAGATCTACCTTCGGTAATAGCAAGCAAAGAGCATGTAGTCGTGATGTAAGGTGTTTTATTTTGTTCAAATACTCGACCAATTGCAAAGGCATGTTGAGAGGTATAATCACCGATAACCACATCAGGAGGATTATGCTTCATCATTTTCTCAGCAACTTTTGCAGCTTCAATTTCATCAGCTGGAAACTCGACATAAGAAATGTCCCATTCCTTATCTAAGTTTTTCTCACTTATAAAAGCACGCATCGGGCACACTGTATTTGTACTGAGATATTGGTTTACTAAAACAATTCCAACTTTCAGTCGCTTGCCGGCAAAGAGGTTCTGATTCCAAGCGATCGCGACCAGACATATCACCCAGAGAAATATCTTTTTCATCAAATAAGACCTCGTTTATATTTTCATTTCCCTAACGCCAATGCGTCGGCAATGGACTCGCCTAAGGTCTGATCCGAAGCGGGCTCCTTAGCCAAGCGGCCATCGAATAGGCTAAGGTCTGGGTTCAAAGCATTGGAAATCAGGAGAATTGGTAAATCACTCCGCAAGAGACGCAACTTCCGAGCCAGGGTATATCCATCCGCTTCGTCCGTGTCAAAATAGAGATCGGTCACCACAGTCTTTAACTCGTTAAGTAATGTTTGATCAGATGAAACTGCCGCAAGAAAAGATGCCGGTGAGTCATAGGGATATATCTCAATATCGGTAGCAAGAATCTTCCAACCTTCGACAATAAAAGGGTCGTCATCAATCAAGGCAATTTTATCGAGGTTTTTCTTCATCTGCTCGCGTGATCTTAATCTTCGTAAGTAAGAATAAACTTAGATTTTCCATCTCTGCGTTCGTAAAAATTACTACTCAAAAAAAAGTCCCCATTTTTATCAATGAACCTAGTGCCAGCAACACCCTGATAAAGGCCACCATTAAAAGCGTCGATGATGGCCTTGCCGCGGATATCTGGCTGAGCATGCATAATCTTAGATAGAAGACTGATTGTATCCCAAGCGGATGAGGCTAGGAGATTATCGCTCGTAGAAATCGAGCTACTACCAACACAGTGTTTTGCGATTGTCTCACTATAGTCTCTCATCTTGTCCTTATCGGCGTTAGGACTTGTGCCGCCATTAAAATAAATAGGAAATGATTTCGAACTTGTACCCTGAGATCCCAGTGTAGCATTGTGCAAGATCATTGGCGCGGTCGACTTAAGATCGTCTAGCGCTTGAATAAGCTGTTTTCCTTCAAAGGCGTACAATGGAGCGTATATAACGTCACGCTTCTTCTGAAGAAATTTAACTGCAATGGCCTTTATGTTCTCGTCAGCAGAAATAATTTCATATTTATCTATAGTGATACCGGGGATATCTTTCTCGAGACTCTCCTTGACGAATTTTGCGTACTCCACCGAAAACGGTTTAGAAACATCAATAACGATGGCCGCTGATTTAGCCTTAAGATATTGTTTGATAAATCGTGAATAGCGTGACGCATAGTATTTCGAACTGCCATCATATCGGGCTACGAATGGTCGACCTTCGGTAACTGCAACCAATGAACAAGTTGTCGTCAGATAAGGCACTTTATGAAGATCAAAGACTCGGCCAATAGCAAAGGCATGTTGGGAGGTATAATCTCCTATAATAACATCCGGTCTATTTTTTGTGACCAAGTGCTCTGCAACCTTAGACGCTTCGATCTCATCTGCAGGAAAATCAATATATGAGATATCCCATTCCTTATCAAGCTTCCGGTCTGCTATAAATGCGCGCGTCGGGCATACAGAGTTCGTGCTCAAATATTGATTTACAACCACAACTGCTACTTTGAGTCGATTGGCAGCAAGAGCAGTCTGATTCGAACACAATAGTATTGAAAAAATAGCAAGTAAATGGCGTGACATTTAACCTTCTTTCCCGACTAGCACTAACTTGAGGAGATCTTTTTCCCTATCAATCGCAGAAATCGATCGATCCACCGCCGCAAGCTTTGCCTTCCAGGCATCACTACTAAGGTCAGGTATAGATCCTAGCTGTGAGAGCAACTTGCGCAATTGCAAGGCCGCATTAGCATAATCATGATAGCGCTTAGCAAGCTGATTCAGCGATTTTTCGTCATTGGATTTTCGTAGAATGATAAACTCGGCAGCTTCGGCCTGAATACGACTAAGGACGGCGCTATCGATAACACCATCTTGAATGACGGCTATAACCTCTGGCGATGTTAGGATTGAATCCACCTACATTAATTCCTTAGAATTTAACGCGACAAGCTCAGTTCGTTTTAACAAATTTTTATCGACTAATTGTTTCAGCTTAATTGCCAGCGTAGAGCGGGCTAAGCCTATTGCAATCGATAATTTACGTAATGAGTTAATCTCGGTATCCAAGATCACTTGTTTTACTAGTTGAGCGAGCATCAAATCAGAAATATCATCAAAACTTAATGATTGTTTCGAATCCCAACGCAAATCGATATGGAAACCAGCTGGATGGTTCGTATCACTCTGCATCGCCATTCTGGATGGCTCCTCATTCTCCGGTTTCGAATCTATGGCTTGCCATATCCTTTCGGGAATCGCGATCGGTGCCAAAAGACCATTGATATGCCGTTCAGTCATTGCTCGAATACAATTACGTAATTCTCGAACATTGCCTTCCCGCCAATCATAAGCACATAAGACTTCAGCAGCTGCGGGCGACAACCTATAAGGTCCACCTGCTGCGATCTCACAGAAATGATCTGCTAAGGTTTTAATTTCCTTAGTACGCTCGCGTAACGGCGCAATGGTAATTTCCACTTCGCAAAGTCGTTGCCAGAAATCTTTGCGAAATTTACCGGCGTTTACGAGATTAGCAAGGTCTTCATTAGTTGCAGATAGAATCTTTGTCTGAATCTTCCGAGTCTTGTTGTCCCCTACTCTAATGATCTCCTGGTTTTCAAGTGCAAGAAGCAAGGCTGCTTGCGCGCTCAACGATAGGGAGGCTACCTCATCAAGAAATAACCACCCTCCAGAGGCGGCCTCGAGATAACCCGTCTTATCGTTATTGGCACCGGTAAATGCACCACGAATATGACCAAATAGCTCGCTCTCAAGCAAATTTGGTGCAATTGCACCACAATTCACAATGAGAAATGGTGTTCCTGGTTTCAAAGCAGCACGAAAGGCATTGGCAACCATACTTTTGCCAACCCCTGTTTCACCAGCGAGATGAATCGCTGTTACCGCACTTTCGATCAGTCTCGGGATCCGACGGGTGATCGTCTCGAAGGTTGAACTCAGTAGGGTAGAGGCATCGGCGGTTGATACACTGCCCTGAGGCATTTTTGTTCTATAAGCAGTATAGAGCCGTACGGCAAGTTCGTCTTCATCGCTTCTCTTCACAACAAAGTCAGAAGCTCCATTACGAATAGCCTCAACCACCCGTCGCATATCCGATGAACGAGCAACAATCACCACTTTAGGATGGAGCGCTTTGATATCCTCAATCACCTGAAGACCCGAAATATCATGGTCGGCAAGGTGAATATCAACCAGGACAACATCTGGCGGTATCTGATCACGCAGACGCTTCAGCATAATTTTAGGATCAGAAAATGATGTGACACCAAACGAACAAGGCGTCTTCAGCCCAGTCAATCGACGTTCGATCTCTTCGATCTCAAATGGATCATCATCTAAATGAAACAAGCGTAATTTTAAATTTGTCATACAAAAAAATTACCAGAAATTGCAACTATTTACAAACATCCACGCCGCCACTCCGATCTTGTCGACCTGAGGCCGAATTTTGTCCAAGTAAAATGAATTCTCAGGTCGATATTCGGCATAAAAGCATTATTTATAAAACCATCAACATCGCAAAATAACGGGTTAATTTGTGGAACCTTTGGATTTTATTAAAATCTACTGTCAGGCCAATTGCTTGGCACAGTTCGTGATTAAGGGAGCTTGCAAACAACAAAACACTGGAGAAGTTAATCATGAAAACGAATTTATCCCTATCAATCCTTGCATTATTAGTCACAGCATGCGGCGCGACGATGCCATCCTCTGATCTTAACCGGAATGAATACAACGGTGCCTATTACTCAAAGAGGATGACTTTAAATGATCCAGTTTTCGACCACAATCTTCTGAAAATGTGCGACGGCGCTAAATGTGAACAGTATAAAAAGACAGATCCCGCGATGTATGTCTTCCCTGATGCAGGTGAGGGTTGCATATTGCAAACTCCGATGATGAGTCTGGATTCAAACGATTTACATGTCGCATATATAGATTTTGACCTCCATTCGGTATCTCCGAAAATCATTCGCTATGTTGAACAGTTTGCCCAAGCTAGCGGAAACCGAATACGTCATGCTGCAGTTCACGAGAATCCTGAGATGAAATTCACAGTGGAGCTTGCTTATCGAACAAGCAGAGGTATTGAGATCGCAGACTCAAAGGAGTTTAAAGTCAATGTCGGATTTGGCAGTGAAAAATGGAGCACGTTCGGTCGTCGAAAAGTAAACCTTAATGCGAAGAAAGGTTTAAAGCTCAAGAATATGGTGATGCGCATTTGTCTCGACAAAGACAGAACGATCAATGCTTCGGCTGAACCGCCAGCGGGTGAAGGTCCCGGTATTCATGCTTGGATGTGGAACGATGGAAAGTATCCTAACGTGAATCACGTTATGGATATGCGTCGGGGCGAAAGAATTATTAAAGGTTCAAATCAACTCTTTGTCTTTGCAATCTATGAAGCATTTATTCAGTACAAATAATCATAAAACAAGGGAACTATAGCTATGAAAAACACTCTAATGACACAAATTCCAGCTCATTTACTGATGCTCTCTACTATTTATCTAACAGCATGCGGGGCAGGTCAATCCTCAAAACTAACAGAAGATAATATTGCCGCGAGTGGTAAAGGCAATCTGCTTAATTGCAGAAAACCAAGTGGTGGGCAAATTAACGGATGCGATATTCCTCGCCCGGTTGTGATTTACAAAGCTCGTGATCAAGTTGATGCCTTGATAAATATCACGTACAACTTGACCTGCGAGGAAGGTGCGCCACTTAACTCGGTGATCTTTGTCCGCGAGCAGGGACGAAACCCAGAGAAGCATTACCTCAAGACAAAGACCAAGAACGGTACCATTAGCCTATCAACAAGGAACGATGTCGAGGTTTTTAGAGAAGGTGCACCCGGGAAAAAATCTGAGTTTAGCTTTCACAATTTTAATTATTCGTCAAAATGGCCTTGTGTTCTTTCCATATCGAAAATCGACAAATCACCGACTGTTGGTCAAATTAAATTATGGGAAGTGCGCCTAAAATCAGATGAAGAAATTGTCACCGCCAATCTACAGATCTATAGCTTACTTTCTGGATTAAAATCGTTCGTCACACCTACGGACGGCGGCGCAGGAGTAACCCTAGATGGTACGAGACTCAATAATTTACTGGTTGCTCTAAAACTAAGAACCAGCGTCATCGATTTTCAATTGTCGCAACTTTCGGATGAAGCTCAAAAAGAGACCTTAGAAAGAGAAAAGCAGTCCTTATCGACATACTTAAATCGACTTAACGCCTTGGATCGTGATGTCAATGAAGATCAAGCAATCGTAAAAGGTTTACTCGCAAGTGTTGAAACTATTCTAAAAGAAAAAAAATCCAATATTGAAGCTTTAATTCCAGTTTTAGAGCGATGGCATGCGAGCACTATCGAACAATTCCTAGAAATTATCAAACGCATCGATACCAATTTAGCAAAGGGACAAGTATGAAACATAGATTAATAGCGCTTCTAACGTTCTTCACACTCGCTTCCAGTTACGAAGAACTAGCAACAGCAAAGCCCATGCAAGATGGATATGACTCGGATCAACTGTCATTTGCACAAAAGATCGACGCATTGGGTCGAGTCAAAAACAATAACATTAAATACGCAATCCTTAGAGACCGTAAAATTGCTAGTGCCAATGGCCTGCTTGCACAGTCGAAGGTGATCGAAACTAGAATGCTATCCTGGGTTCAGACCTGGAAAACGATGAAAGAAATCCTGCGTACAGAAGCCGGTAATAACGTCGATCGCTGTTTTGCCATTTTGGATAAGCAGTCCTACGCTCAGGCATTGGTCATGGAAGAGATCAACGGAGACGCATCTAGACTTATCAAAAAACTCCATGAAGCTGCAGATGATTTGAGGAACCTACATGATATCGAATACGGTGTAGCCATTTGGCAAGATCAATATAACGATCTTATCAATCGTAACAATAGGATGGCCGATGCAATCGATCGTGGGGCCAATGAGTTAGATAAATTCGTCCATTCATACTTCGACGAATATAATAACTACGGCGCAATGATGGAAGCATATGTAAAGACCGTTATTCTTGCAAAGCAAATTCGTATCTATAAGAATCTTGATACTCAGATCGTCCAGTTTTTCAGTGCAAAGAGAGACGTTCTACCAGCTATTGGTGCGTTAGAGTTAGTAAGATCTGAGATTGAAAAAGCATATTTAGAAGGACGAATTTACGGGACTCTTGCGATGGAGTCCCAGGCAGAAAAAGCCTGTGTAGCAGCCGATCGCGCGATGTTAACTTATCCAGAAACGATGAGCCTTATCGTCTCCGCGAGGTCGAAAGCAAATAATATTTGTAAAGATATGAAACAAATGCTTGGAACCGTCAAAGATCTTTCACTTAGCGCTCAGCGAGCAAGTATCTCAAATTTTATTTCCGCAAAATCATTTCAGTTAGCTAGCGAATGCGAAAAAACAACATCAGCTCGGGTGAATTGTGATCTCTTCAGGTATCTAAGACCAATGGCTAGCGCATCCCTTTCTTTATTGAACGAAGATGAGCTTCGATTAATCGAAAAAACTTGGATGAGAGCTGAGAACGGCGAATTTGTCGCCAGTGAAAGAAATGAAAGCGACTACGAAAAAGGAATGAAGCCATGAAAAATAGATTACTCCATAAACTTAAACTCTCATCATTCGGCTTGGTATTAAGTATCTCTGCAAATTATGCCCAAGCGAGAGAAGAACCACTACCAAAGGATCTGACCACAGATAAGCCAGGTATGCCTGGTCAGGTTAAAGATTCTAAAGAAGAGCCGAATCTGGAGCCATCGGAGACAGACAAAGAGACTCTCGGTGAAAAAAAACTGACTGTTCCAGAAACGAAGGAATCGAAAGCCTATAAAGCCTTTACAGAAGCAGATGTACCGGCATTCACTGGTGCAGATGGCAAAAAATATGTTTCTAGAGTTGATGAAGCAACAGACCATCAACCTGCGAGAACTGTCACGATCGAACTAGAGACATACTTAAAGGAACTAAATGAAGTCGAAAAAGATTTAGTAAAAAGAGGGTATTCTTTACGTGATGAGGTGACAGAGAGGGTTCTTTCGAAAGTTGCAGCTGATGACGAGTTGCGCGCCAAGAATGAAGCCATGGCGCTAGCAGCAAAGCTAAAAGAAGCCAGCGACTTCTTAAAGGCGCAGAATGATGTCAAAGCAGCTGCCGAAGCCTATGTAAATAAGCAAAAAGCAGAGGCGGCTGCACAACTAGAAGCCGTCGCGGCGAAGTTAGGAATTGATAAAGAGAAGCTTCAAGAATTCTCCTTTAAGAAATTAACGCCAGAACAAACGCTAAACCATAAGCACGATCTGGTAGAGATTTTATCCAAACATTACCGCATTGATGCTGGTGATAAGAAGTCTTTGGTATCGTTAGCAGCAGAGGCGGATCTCTCGATTAAAGGCAGTATGCCGGGTGTCAGTGCTCTTGCCGCTGCCTGGGTTGATGGTCAGATTTATAATCAGACTGGAAACATCCTCTATGCTGGAATATACGGAGGTGTGGAAGCAGGAAAGAAGAAAGCGTTTGCGGTTTCAAATCAAGGTAAACTATTGGTCCTTGGAAAAGAAATCAATCATTGGAGTTTTGATAATGTCGATGCTGGTACCGACAAAGGTCCAAATCTAGAACTTAAAAAGGTCGTACGCGTATCGAAAAAATACCTATACACAATTGGTCCCGTACCAGTGACCAGTGAAATCGGCTTCGAAGGTGATATCGAAGCAACCCCCAGTTTCGGAGCTAAAGAACTCGGCCTCTCCATAGGTATAGTTCCTAATCTGGCCTTGAGTGGGTTTATGAACGCGGCCATCGACTATGTCGTTGCAAAAGCTGGTGTTGAAGTTCAACTGATCATCCTGAATGAGCAACTTTCATTTATGGCCTATGGTCAGCGTGAAATTGACCCTATCACAAGTGAGAGAGTTCTAAAGTTTGGTGTTAGCGGCGACTCTGTTCTAACAGCTCTAAAAGGCGCGTTAAAGGCCTACGCCGAGGTCAACCTTGCGAATCTTATTAAGAAGAAATACCAGACCGTCTTATTTGAATATCCAGGCATTGTTCTATCGAAAGCAAAACTCTTTCAATTCGAGAAGACGGTATCACAACGAGGAACCAAGCTATCGGGAGCACCTCAGAAGGAAGATGTTGAAGAGGTAAATGCTGAGGAAGGACTGAAGTTAAGCTTCGCAGAGGGCTATGAGCTTGCAAATGATGAGACAAATGCGAGGGTTCTCTATGATATCGATTCACAAATTCATAACTATCATAAGTCGATTCAAGATACACGCTCATGGTTGGCACAGTTAAAAGCAGAGGTAAAGTAATGAAAAAGTCATCGAAAGATAAGCTGGTAAGGCATATGTTAGTCTCAACCACAGTTGTTGTTTTAGGACTAACAGGATGGGTTTGGTATTCCTCTCAAGAGTCCACACATCGAGACTCTATTACCAAATCTCTGCAGGCAAATGGTAAATCACAGTCATCTAAGGATCCGATAAAACCAAGTATTCCTGGAAGCCCAAAAGAAAAAATGACTACTGATCTCCGTCAAACTTGGATCGATAAGGGATCACGCGTTGAGCCCGCGAAACTAGCAATGGAGTCTCGTCGTTTGTCGGCTGGAGTCGGCAAGTCTTCGGATGTAATCAATCAGGCTTACTCGTTATTTACATACGATCCACGGCAATTTTTTGCAGTGGAGCGTGAGATTGGTGATATTCATGATAAGGCTGGATCCGAGTCGATCGGACGACTGTTGCAAGTTTTAGCATTAGTGGAAGGCACAGAAGCTCAGCAAGTATTGCTCGAAGTTGCCAATAAATATCGGGATAATGAGTTTCTAAGTAAGAACGTTATCTACGCCTTGCATGAAGTTGCTGCGCCGAGCCAAGAATTAGTCGATCTGACTTTTAGTCATATCGATCAGCCACTATCAGCAGCGACCGCAGATATGGCAGTGCTTAGTCTCGGATCGATTGTCGCTAATGCCAGAGAATCGCGTTCGCCAGTTTACAATAACGTCGTCCACAAGCTTCAGGATATTTACAATGCAGGCGATCGCTTCCATGACCTTGCCGTTTCAGCAATGGGGAATAGCGCAGATCAAGTCTTTTTACCTTTGCTGCAGAAATCTGTGGTATCAAGCTCTATAGATGAACGCGTGAATGCCGCTGTTTCACTCAGGTTTTACAGCGAAGCCAGCGTTTATCAGGATCTCGCAAAGCTATTAAAAGATGCCCATTCAAATGTGCGCCGAGCTGCTCTCGATTCTTTGCGATTTCATAGTAGCGATATACAGGCGCTTGATTTAGCCCTAGATCATTTGCACTCAGAGCCAGATGATAGTAACCGCATTGTGGCTCTTAGTATCGCCGCCGCTAATCGGCACTTAAATCCCGATAGGGTCGCAATGGTTCTTCAAAAGGCCGCAGCGTCTGATCCTTCTGCAGAAGTTCGAAAATCTTCTCTGCAACTGAGTCGTTCTCAAGGATCCTAAAGAGTTGGGCTTAGGTCATTGCGACGAGTCGACTATAAGCTCGTCGCAAACTATTTTGGAAAGCCCAGACGCCGCGTTCTTCGGAAACACTTAGACGCCCCTTATGGTAAGACCCACTCTCCAAGCCCTTTTGAACCTGCTCACAAATAGCAATGTCTTCGTGTTGAATGAGATCAGAGACTGACAGATCATCTTTTGCACGCAGCGCCAGTTGGTCGGGATCTGTTTCCGAAAAGAAAAAGTCGAATACGGTCAAGCAGTGATTCGCATCGACTGGGATAATACTATTTACCTGTAAGCGTCCCGGTAAAATATTAAACATTAAATTTGGAAACACATAATAGTAAAAAGCCATGCCACTCGTATGATAAGGATTATCCTCGGCCGCCAATGGACCAGACTGCAAAACACGGTGTTCATCCAGTGTTGTCTTATACTCAGATACGTCAAGAATCTTGCTCAATTCTGGATGAACATGCAGCAGATGATAACCTTCCATATAATTATCGATATACACTTTCCAGTTTGCCTTCACTGGATACACAACTCGGCTATGATAACGCATATTTTGCAATTGAATGGGTTGGATAGTGTCTCTAATCCCTCCAAGATGGGTAGACAAACTCTCGGCATCGCCCGAGATATTCACGAATATCAGCCCATCATAAATTTCCACGCGATACTGGGGTAGCGAACAATCTTGCTTCCGAAAATTTTCCACACCCTCAAACTTTGGAGTACCAACCAAAGCACCGTCTAAGCTATAGGTCCACGCATGATACATGCACCTAAGCATCCGTCCTGAGCCATCCTTTGTTGCTAAAGGACCACCACGGTGACGACAAACATTCGCAAAACAGCGAATATCACCATTTTGCTGACGAACAATAATGATGGGTCGTCCCAGAATCTCGTCCACTCGATAGTCGCCCGCTTGTGGGATCTGGGACAAATGACCCGCATACTGCCAAGATGTTGCGAGGATGTGCTTGATTTCATCCTGTAGCAACTGCGGATCAGTAAACCAGTGAGCCGGTATGGTTTCGGATTGTTCTATAGGACGAATTTCTAAATCTCGACGATCCTGGTCGGTCCAGCGATACAGCACGCCATACCTCCTTGGCCATGTTCATCCCAGATTAAAATGATGTCAGAACCTCTTCTTCAATCATATCTATGATGCCGCGAAAGGGAGTCGTTTTGCGTAACTGCTCACCAATCATCTCATCTAATTCAGCACGCGTAATCAGTGGTATTTTACGTAAAAAAGCAAAACTCAGTCCTGATGCGGTTTCTATACGACTTAAATTGGAGATATTGCCACGCCAATAAGGGGCACGATTCTCCTCAGCAAGTTTTACGGTATGCTGCGAATCGTAACAAGCTTGCTCATGATCTGTGACAGGATTGGTTTTTTTGCTGGTCAAGTTAGGAAAATCCACGACCAGCAAACGCATTTGCGCAATGTCTGCATTGTTTGAACCGGCAGGTTTGATAACAGCAATCTTGAAATTTCGAGTCGGCACTTCAATATCATCATTGACACCGATGGTGCCGATGTCTTGATACACCGTGCCAGAGTATATATTCACGTCTTTATCTTGCTCTTGAACCAGCACTCGAAGGAACTTTTCAAAACTCGCCCAGATCACTCTATTGAGATAAGCGGCTTGAGGAACCATATTACTCATATAAAAGGTCGCTTGATTGTCGGCCAGGAAAGCCGTGCGATCACTACTCGGGACTTGATGACCGCGATCAAGGCAACTACCTTTATACTCGTCCGGCTTGACTCCAGTCTTGCCAATTTTAATTAAGTAGTCCTGCAAATCATGATCCAAGCGAAATACATTTGTCCGGCCAACGTCGCCAATCTGCTTGGTACTAAGCTCCCACGCTGCCCAGGCCGTGTTGCGGCGCTCATAATCCCAACCCAGGACATACTGTGCCCTGGAAATAACTACCGCATTAGAATTTAAGCTTGTCGGCACCCCGAAAGCGACATGACGATTGCGATTTAACGCAGTATCGCCAACTACAGGCACAGCTCCATAACCCCGTAACGACCATGTCATCATGATTATACAGAGATACACTAATGAATTTTTTCGACGTGGTTGCACGGTCGTCATCCCTACGGTCTCCCGGGTGGAATATTCATCTCGTTCTGATGCGTAAAAAAAAAGCTGTCTTGTATAACTATGATCCTCGATCGGTCCGACGTCTGTCAAAGACATTTACCTTCTTCACGCAAGTTTCATTAAAATGTTTAAATTTTACTCAGACGATTATGAACAAATAACTAGGAATCCTCACTTGCAATTGCCAAAGTATAGCGAAATGTCCAAAAAACGATCATATTTTAAGTTCAAAAGTGCTGTGCTTCGATTTGAGCATTCGGCTATCGATGCGAATTAAAGCTATACTATTTTATTACATAAACCTTCAGGGAGTGCTCCGATGCAAATTCCCCTCGCCCCTCCGAATGTGCATGCTGCAAATATAGCGTCTCTAAAATATCCTCATTTGCATACCACAGTGGGTACGCTGGTTGACGCGGTGCAAATGCTTTCTCGAGCTCAAAGTCTTGAGGTGATCATGCAGATCGTACGCGATGCTGCTCGCACCCTCGCTAATGCTGATGGCGCAACATTTGTTTTGTTAGAAAATAATCTGTGCTTTTATGCTGAAGAGAACGCCATTAGCCCTCTCTGGAAAGGTCGAAGGTTCCCGGTCGATAGTTGTATTAGTGGCTGGGCGATGAAACATAAGCAGCGCGTCGTCATTAAGGATGTTTTCGAAGATCCCCGTATTCCTCATGATGTGTATCGCACAACTTTTGTAAAAAGCTTAGCCATGACACCAATCCGAATAGTTGATCCATTAGGTGCTATCGGTACCTACTGGTCCACCGCCTATATGCCGACTGGATTCGAATTGGATGCCTTACAAGCTTTATCGGATGCGACTTCGATCGCACTCGAAAATGTAAGAGTTATGAAGCAACTTAAGGACCGCGTTATTGATCTCGAGCGCATCAACCATAAACTCGAACGACTAACATGGCTTGCCTCTCACGACTTGAAAGAGCCGCTGCGAGGCATTCAGATGAGCACTCAGCAGATTGAAATTTGTATGACCGAAGGAAATGCGAGTGAAATCCCAAGACGCATTGATTTCATAAAGAAATCAAGTGATTTGGTTCATCGGATGGTCGATGATCTACTGGATATTTCTAAAATTGAGAATTATCGCAGATCAATGCGAAGTTTTGATTCAAACATGATCCTCGACGATGTCATGCTCCTGCTCCAATCAGAAATCGAGACATCCAAAGCAGAAATTACGTACAAAAATTTACCTATGGTTCTTACGGATCCAATCCTGCTTTCGCGGGTCTTTCAGAATCTAATTTCAAATGCGTTAAAATTTCATTTGCCTGGCCGTGTTCCAAAAGTCAGAATCACTGCAATCGACATTGGATCGAAATGGGAGTTTCGGGTGAAAGACAATGGTATCGGCATCAGCAAAGATTACTTTGAAAGTATTTTTGACTATTTCACGCGCTTAAATAGCAAGTACGATTATCCGGGTAGCGGAGTTGGTCTTGCAATCTGCAAGAAAATTATTGAAGATCTGGGCAATAAGCTTTCTGTTCAATCAAAGCTGGGCATGGGTAGCACATTTATTTTCACGGTAGATAAAGTTTTGGGATGAGCACACAAATCGAAGCACAGTATCAGGCAATCTATGTGGAAGACTCCGACTTTGATGCCGAACTCTTTCAAACATTTGTTCAAAAATTGCAACTGCCAGCACCAATTGAAGTCATTCGGTTAAAAGATGGCCAAGAAGCTCTCGATTTTATTGCAGGCATTAGCGACCTCGGCGAGTTCGCAAAACAGAGTTTAGTTATTTTGGATCTAGGCTTACCAAAGATTGGCGGTCAGGATGTCTTGAAACACCTGCGTAGTCTATTTAAATGCCAGTCAAAGCCTCAGATTATTATTCTTTCTGGCTCGGCCAATCAGCAGGATCGAGATGAGTGTCTTGCACTTGGAGCCAACGCATATTTTATAAAACCCTTTGGCATGCTAGAATATAAAAGCCTGATCACCGGCCCTATTCAACGGTATTTGCAGAATATGATTTGCTAATTGGCTCTTTTTTCCATTTTAAGGATCTCTTATGCGTCGTCGTTTTATTACGATCATGGGTTTGTCTGTCATATTGTTGTCGTCCGCCTGCAAAACCGTCCTAGAGAATAAATCATCAGAGAAGAATTTAGTCGCAAACTCGGCACCAGAGACGAAAAATATCGCGCTCCTAGTCGGTGCACGAGTCTTAGGCGAAATAGATGAAATCAACTATCGTAAGACGATTCCTAAGATGCATTCTGTTCTTCAAGAGCTGCGAGGTCATTCAAAACTGGAAATCATCGAACGCTATCAACAAACAAAGCAGCAAATATTAGACGGCCTAGAAACATCGGCAAGGGCGACAGGGGAAGATGGCACCCTTTTTTGGTATGTGAGTAGCCATGGGAGAGATGGCAAACTTCGATCATTTGATGCTGAGACCATTGAACCGGAAGAGCTTGTTGCTGCACTTATGCGGGGTCGAATGTTCAATGGCAAATTGATTCCACTGCGTCGTCTTTATGTCATCTTGGATTTCTGTGACGCAGGTGTGACGGTCAACGCCATGAAAGAGCAAATTGCGCCTGCATCCATTCAGGCAGTTGATCTGGCTCATTCTCTGGATGATAAAAGTGCTGAAGCTATCTTTGGTAACGCTTTGCGTGATGCATCACTTCGTCCGGAATCGCAGCTGCAACACCAGGGCCCAGACTTGCCAGTTCTCCTTACCGAGGCGCTTATTTACTCTGTGACATCCGAAACTCAATCAACTTACCAATTCACTTTTATCGACGCGATCATCGATTCTCTAAAGAATGCCTCCGCCAATCCAAAGACCAGTATCGGAGATTTCTTTGGACTTGTGACCGAGAACATTGCAAAGAAATCGCAATCGACTGCATATATGCGTAGTGTCTATCCTATACCACAACGCGCTATTTTGTATGCGATACCCGATAATGAAATCTTAAAAGAAAAATTCTTTGATACTTTGCCTGCGGTCACTAGTGGCAAAGAAGCTGCTTGTCCTCCGATCGGTGACTATCCATGGAGTTATAATCACGGGCGTGACAGCAAAGGCAACTGTATTGATCCGGCGCAGTTTTGTCAGTGTATTAGAAGAATTGATACCAATAAAAATGACGTTTGTATGATTAGCAAAAAGTCTGGAACCTTGCTTAAGTGGAGCTCGAAAGCAACCGTTGAAGATGAAAATCTAGGTCCTATAACTTGCTATAAAACCTGCGATCTTATTGCCCTTCAGAACAAAGATGCATTTTTAACTCAGTGCGACGGCAATCTCATCATGCGTAATCCCTTAAATCGTTACGAGATGTGGAGCTTGAGGGCAAAGTTGTCCGGCACAAAATAATATTCTGCAGAAACACCATGCTATCGGGGAAAATAACAATGCGCTCTTCAAGAGCTTACGAAATATAAAGACAAGGAGACCTCACAAATACTCGGCAAGATTGCCTATATCGACTGAAGCTGGGTTGGACCGCAAGTCTAAGCGAAGCTTAGTAAGCTCTGACTTGATAATCGACTTAGCAAACAATCCATCTTCTGGGTCTTGAAAACGAGAGTCGAGATATCGAAATAAAGTCTCTCGCATTTGGCTTGATTCTGATTGGGGCGCTATTTGTTCCAACCAATTGATTCGGGGCCAGAGATTTTCCTCACGACCAGCATAATAGATAGAAAGTGTTACAAGCCAAGCTCGATATTCTCCGAGGAATCCTCGATCCAACCCTGCTGTAAGCCAAGCCCGCAGGTCTGTGCGTTGCTGACTTGAAAGCTCTGTGTCGCCAGAAAGCTGAGAAATCGTTACTATTGATTTAACCACATGAGGATCACGATATAATTGTACTGATTTTGTTAGCTGCTGATCGAGTGCATGGGCAATTTCATGAGAAAAAATGACCGTCCATTCTTTCGAAGAAATCATGTCAAAGTCCATAAAGAGCGATCGACGTCCACGATGAAAGCCCCCTGGGCGATTTGGCAAGGACTCCTCACCACTTGAATGCGACAAAAGACGAAAAAACGTATTCGACAAATTTTTTACTGCGCCTGTGAATAAAATTAGTTTACGGTGACGTCCACGAGATAGGTCATCAACAGTCTTTTCAAAAAACACTTGCTGCTGCGCTGCATAAAATGAATTCCCATCTGGAAGCGTCGAAAGACAATTTGCAAGTAATACGGAATATTTTGCCTTCCACTTATTTTCCTTGTAATAGCCAAACATCCACTCTGCGCCAGCAATTTTGGCGAGCCAAAAATCACGGGCAGGATTACTATCTTTAGAGTTAGGTAAAGACGAATTTAAAACCTTGTTGATCGGTACAATTGCTGGAAAATTAGAACAATTCCATTCTTCTGCGTTCGACGCATCATCGGACTCTTCGGATTGCCTATTTTTAGAACGCCCACAACCAAAACATAAAAAAACAAGAAGAACCCCGGCAATCCAGGGTTCTCTTATAAGATTTTTCAAAGCTGTGGAACGCTGGATCAATGCTGAATCTCCGCATCCAAACAAGATCTATACTCTTTGGCATTGACCGTATATCGGCTTACACCGCCGAGCCCCCCCGTCAGCTGACTCGTATTCCAAAGAGGAACAACCGTCAAATCAAGGCCTGGTAACTCTTGGTGCCCGAGATCAACTTTAGTGATCGTCCAGGTATCTGGGTCATGTCCATTTCCATAGGGATCATAAGTAACAGGATCCGGCACCTTCTCATAACCTATCTGCGCAAACCCTCCAGAAGTGCTAAGGCTAAATTTGCGGCTTATGCTATCACTAAGATCCAAACAGCTGGCAGCTTCAAGGTCCAAATCGACAAGTAGGTTATTTGCAACAATGACAGAAACTTTGCAACCATTCGGATTTATGATTGAGACTCCCGGTGTTAGCTTACAAACCAAGGTATCCGAAGAAATTGACGATACAGTATGTCCATCATCACAGCGGGGATCCGATTTTATTTCAATTATAGCATTTGGCTCAATCGCCCTACCGAACAAGTTTTGATAAACAGCCGCTGTTGTTTTAGAAAGACAAGTTTTCGTGGCTTTGACTAAAATCTCTTCTTGAAACAAGCGATCTTCAGTCGTCGGAATCGAGGTTCCTTTTGTATCTGGGCCGCTATATCCTTCCCCATTACCATTTAAATTTGACCCATCTGCGGCGGAATCCTGCGCACTGTTTCCGGTAAGTTTTTGCTTAGTATTACCGCACCCTTGGGCTAAAATAGATACTATTCCGATGGACATTCCTAATATCAACTTTGTTTTCATACTTTCTACTCCTAATTCCCTTTGTTTACTTCAAGCAAGACACTACGTCTCTATCTAAAGAATCAGAGAATGAATCCGGGCGCCTCGGGTCGTTCCCATACATTAAGACTCGCACGGGGGGACGCAACATGATACTTATATATTTTGGCGAGATATCTATATAACCATTTAATATTGAAGTGAAATTATTAGTATAGATACAAATCAAATCGAAATAATGATTAGGTCTGGATTGATTCGACATGCACGAGAACTTGTCGAGACGATCGCAGCAAAAACCCTTATACGACGTGATCGAGTCAAAATTGCCAATTTCGCCAGACGCACTGGCAATGCCAAACTCGGTCAGCAGCTATTAGCTCCCATCATCAACGTTGAGCATAAAAAGATCCTAAGTGGCACACCGACAGAAATCGTAGAATACGCAGCATGCCTTAGCAGACTAGGAATTCGCTCGGAAGCCATGCGGCTTCTTTCACTAGTCACACCTACCGAATGCCACGAGGTTCTACTGCATCGTGCTTTGATTTATATTTCGACATGGGATTATTTTAATGCAAAAAAAGTTCTTTTAGAGTTTATTTCTCAGCCCCGAATTTCTGAATATGAAGCCCTTGTCGCAAAAGTAAACCTGTCTGCCGCAGCTATTTTTTTACGAGAATACGAGTCAGCTTCAACAATCATTGATCAAGTATTAAAAAGCACTTCATCCGATCAATCACGCCTCATAAGAATGAATGCTCTGGAACTTCTTGCGCAGGCAAATCTCGGGCAATGCGACTATTCTGCCGCCTCGAGAAATCTTGCAACTGCTGAGACTTTAGCAGAAAAAGGTGGATTGTACGAATTTTTCATCAGCAAATGGAAATTTGTAACATTGCTTCATTTGCAGGGAGTGAATCTCTCGACAAAACAAAATTATTTAAAATTAAAGCAAGAAGCGAATAAGCATCAACATTGGGAAAGCATTCGTGATTGCGATTATCATTGGGCCAAAGCTAGCAAGAATAACTTACTCGCAAAAAAATTATTTTTTGGCACTCCTTATCTATTGCTTAAAGAACGCTATATGGAGCTGGGTATCAACAATGCTCAAGATTTTAAATATCGAGTACCTGGCACGACTTCGAAAGTTGACCCTAATTGCGCTACGATCTTATTTAATAGTGGCGAGATTATGAAAACTTCTCATTTCTTTAAACCGGGTCAGATAATGCATCGAACATTCCAAGCTCTCAGTCAAGATCTATACCGACCTCAAACACTAATTGATATTTTTGCTATTCTATTTCCAGAGGAGACCTATATTCCTTCACTCGCAGTATTACGAGTTCATCAAGCTCTGCATCGATTGAACAAAACATTTAAAGACTGGAATCTAGGACTCATCGTAAAAAGCCACGATGGTTTTTACACTCTCAAGACGGAGCCTTCTCGCCAAGGCATTATAATTTTTGAGGCGAATAATAACGAACTAAAAACGATCGATCGTTGCAATTTGCATACTCTCGCGGCAGCTTTTGGCAAATCATCTTTTACGACAATTAAGGCCGCCCAATTATTTGAAATATCAGTTCGATCAGCATCTAGAACTATTCGTCAATTTGAGAAATCGGGGCATCTTAAAAGAATCGGCTGCGGCCCAAGCTGCAGATATGTTCTTAGTGCAAAAAACCAAGGAGGCAGCTAAAGATCCTAACTCTTTAAAACAGCAAGAGCGCTGATCTCAGCAGAGACCAGCGCCCATAAGCAGGAGGACAAATCACACTATTGCACCAAGACATTCCTCAGTTGAGGGCGTCCTTGTTGCCATCTTTGGCGGAGAGCTTCTTGAGCTCAGACATCAATTGGTTAATACGATCCAAACTTCCACGAATCTTTGTCAAACGATCACCCATATCAACACCTGCAGAAGCCTGAGGCGCATTTGGTCGACCAGAAACAGTACCTTCACCATGATTCACATAAAGAGGCTTACGACCGCGCGCCAGTTGTTCCGCGGTTTCGCGTTTTTTCTTAAATGCCGACAACTCGACAACCTTGGACTCAGGAGAAACTTTAGAATTCGTGTTTGTATCAGACATGACAGCTCCACAGGCAACAGCAAGAGGGGGAATAAGAAACACAACAATCAGCATTCACAAAATCAAAGTCAAAATTCAACTTACAAAGATACACTCGATTAACACGAGGTATTTCAATACCTCACGAAAAGCATATAATCCTAAACCGGCTTGTTAATTCTTAATGCGATAGGATTTCAAAACACCTTGATTTGCTTTGAGACGTTCTTTACGGAGACGTTCCGCATTATCCGCGTTTCGACGCATGGAATCGAGGAATGATTCTTCAGAAGGTTTGGCCTCTTCTGCATGGTCTGCGGAAGAATCTGCGCTCACTTTGCGATCAGCAAAAAGCTTCACGACTTTAGTGGGCTCTTGAGTTGGTTTGTCAGTTTGTCGATCCATGTCAGGTTCCTCCATCAGGGCTACAGCATTAAGTTCAGCATCTACTCGAAGACCATGGCGTCTTCATATGAGACATTGAGCAAGTCGTGTGCCAGTCAAAACCTGGCAAAGTCTACGATTGATTTCCCGTGATTTCAAATGGTTACTCGGGACCAAAGTATCGACAAAGTGTCAAAACATTAGACACTGCGTCAGTTTGCTGGTCATCGGTATTTCCAGAGTCCAGAGGAATTTGACCATTTGAAACTAGGCGAGAAGGGAGTAAAATTGAAATAAAGCAATGATAACGAGGAGTACTACTATGCCCCCTTCTCAGCTTACAACCCCCTTCTACCAATCCTTTGACGCCTCCCGCGTCACTAGCCTCATGGAACGACTTGGTTCGCTCTCGGAAGCCGAACGAATCAGACACCCAGATTTCATTGGCGCCGGGCTCCATTTCCAAGCCTTCCACCTGCCAACAAAACCGATGCCCCTAGTACTAAAAATTGCCAAATCGAGCTTCTTTGAGCAGGGGCCAATGGCTGTGAGGCGATGGCGCAGGGCTATTCAACACCTCAAAGATCTTGAGACCAATATCCTTATACCGCCGATGGAAGTTATTGATTATAATGGCCTCATTGCCATCGTTATGCCGCGCGGAGAGCACTTAACACAGCAAGCGACCTTCTTGAAGCCGATCCAAGATAGCTTGCTTGAAACCGCCCACGCCCTTCGGGAGGCGGGACTGGTTTTGGATGACTATCCACAGCTTCTCCAGTGCCAAGGGGTGCCATTTATTAGAGATTGGTCTGACTTGCAAATAGCGGGTTGATAATATTTTAATAAAACTTGACATATTATTATGATTCTAATAGAAGTCAGACCTCTAACTAATGAGGTCTATGATGCAAAATTGGATTCGCCATTTTAGCGGTTTCAGCGTTCTATTTGTATGCGTACTAACCGGCTGCGGCAAAGAGAGCCATGACGTCGAAGGGCCAAAAGTTACGTCCCAACAGCCACCGCTCCCGGCTCCCACGCCAGTTCCCGCAACTCCAAATCAGACACCCAATAATCCAGTTCCTCCCATTCAGACACCCGACAACCTTCCTACGGCACCTGCTCCAGCCGTTCCGGCGGTGGTCTATCCTCAATCCCAAAATCAGACACCCAACAATCAGAATCAGAATCAGACACCCGCCGCTCCCTTACCAAAGGTTCATTATCCTATGCCCCCGCAGCCATCAGGGCGAGTGCCGCAGCAATCTGCAATGCCCCCTTCAAGCCCTCGTCAACCGGTGACGCCTCCATCTTCCGATATGCCCGTCTCTCCGCTCACTCAGGGTCAACCGCGGGCACCTCAGCTCAGCATAGCTCCGTCGAATCTATTTGTTGTGATTTCAGGGAACGGTGGATGCCAACCACGCAAAGACTCCCGTATGCTACCCGGTCTTTGGAGTACCGAATTTTTTGATCAATTTCTCGTTCAGGCGGCGAGCCCTGGTTTCGTGACTCCTAGTGATGACATGATTTTTATTTGTTATACGTCTTTCAGTTCGCAGATGTATTTTTACGATGCAAAAGCATTTCCACAAATGGTCGCTATCCAAGAAGCACAGCTCGATGATTTAGTCATTAAACGTGCCGGCGGCTCCCGCAAAATTATTTTAATGGGATATTCCTACGGCGGTTGGCGCGCCATGAAGCTTGCTTCCTCACCACTCGTACAATCAAATGTCCGCGCACCCATTCTACTTATAACTGTCGACCCTATTAGCAAAGCAACTTGCCAAGGTGCTTTTGATTCCGGATGTCATTCACCACCAGTGGATTTTGTGCCAGAAGAGTTAAATGCTCTGCACAACAGAACAAGATGGCTCAATACATTTCAGCTTGGCGGAGCATTCGTCAGCTCAGGACCAATTCCTGCCGCGCATGAGAATATTGAGGTGAAGAAAAATCACCTTAAGATGCCACGGAATCCGTGTGTCTGGGAATCGATGCGAAACTTCTTAGCAGGTAATTTGTAAAACCTCTTAGAATCAGGACTAAATTCCTTCAGGAACCTTTGCCTCTAAACTTAAAGAGCTACTTGCATAATGTGCTGGTAGTTTAAAAAATACGAGTCCCATCGCTTCCTGATCGGGCAGCAACTGCTGCATCTTCAATAGATAGTCATTATACGCGACGGTAGTAGTCTTCTCCATGCGGTTGAACAAAGGGCCACCACTGGCCTGACTCTGATTGCCAGAACCACCACTACTAAAATGCCCTCTAGTAGCTGCTGCTGCGGCAATAACAATGACGACCAAGGCAACCAAAATAACGGCATTTGCAACATTGGCCCCGATCGCCGCGGGATTAATTCGCGTAAACTCATTCGGCAATTGAGTCTCATTCAAAGCTGAAAATTGCTGGTCGCCACTGTGAAGAATAAACATTGCTGAGCTGACCTGAATGGGTTTAGAGCCGTTATTCTTGAGCC
>CAZUYQ010000044.1:3882-6952 GCA_964624705.1 uncultured Polynucleobacter sp. | reverse complement strand
ACCGGAACCAACCCCTCATCCAAGAGTTTTTCTAGAGCCTCATTGTCAGTATCAGAAGGCTTATAATTCAGATCAAACTGTTCTATGGATTCCTTGAATCTTCCGGCCATCAATCGTTCAAAGAAATCTTCCAGCGGAAATTTCTCCGGCGTATAAATAAAATGTCCGATGTCGACGTCACCAATTTTTTGTTGAACAACCTTCGATTGAACATTGTTATCGAGAACGACTGAAGTCGTTTCTCGTTGCTTCGTCATACAACCAGTCGATATGAGGGATGCCATCAAAATATGGCACCAACAGTGTCTAGAAGTATGATTCTTCATTGCCACTCCTAATTTAAGTATAGCGTTGATCGATAATTCTTCGCATCTTACCGGTTCGGGGGTTGATGGTAAGTTCCTTCTGCTCCACCCAATGAATCGAGGTCGCATGAACTTTACCGCTCTTTGCCCAGTCTCGTAACATCGGACGCTGAGAAAATAACGCGTCCAGTACTAAGTTTGTATCGTCGGCGCCGATTTTAGATGTATCAGCCACCGCGATTCTCAAAATAAAGCCGTCGATGCCGTCACGATGAAACACTTCCATCTGAAACGCACTAATACCAAGCCTTGCCTTCTGCGGCTCAAGTAGCAGATCAATATCATTAAAGTACATTGAAATCGATCCCACTCGTGCCGCTTCTTCACCGCGTCCCAGTAATTTAAACCTTGGATCGCGAACACCACGCGGGCTATCAATCCATTCCGCTCGATCTCCTGCAGGATAACGAATAATAGGCATCAACACTCGCGTTAAATTAGTGATTAGCACGCGCCCCGGTTTGCCAACCTCATGGATCACCTCCCCCGTATCTTCGTCAACGATCTCAATAATCGATGCATCACCGAAGACCCGATGCTCGTCAGGACCACAACTTAGATCCGCATAGCCGAGAAGTCCTGCGTCAACGCTAGCGTAGCCAATCGACTGAACCAATACACCGGGAAAAATTTCGCCAAGTAAACGCCGCTGATCCGCGTGCATCGATTCACCACCAAATAAAATCCGATTTACTTTTAGAAGCGGAAAATCTTTTTTATGAGCGGCATATGTTTGCGCAAGAGTTATAACACCCGTAGAAACTCCGGCAATGGTACCGATCGAGAAATCGTCCATCATACGTAGTGTCTCTAAGGGATCCGTGCCACCGGCAATGGGAAACTGTAGAGACGGGATTACAGCATGTTCCAGGGATTTATATATAAATAAGAAGGACGCATAGAGAGCTCCGCCATAAAAATAATTGGCGATCTTCTCTCCAGCCGTCAAACCACCAGCGGTTAATCCCTGACCAAAAACAACTGTGAACGCTTCCCATTCTGACCGAGAAAAAATTGAAAACTTTGGCGCCCCTGTTGTCCCTCCGCTCCGAAAAACGATACCATCCTCAGGCTCGCCGGTGAGCAAGCGGTTATTTCGAAAGGTATTCGCCTGCCAGAAACTGGCTTGATCAACAATTGGTAGCTTTGCAAGATCTTCGTTCGTCAGTGCAGACTTTATGCCAGATGCTGCATACAACTGCTTATAATAAGGCGATTTTTGAACGGCCGTGCGAACTACTTCGGCGAGGCTATAGATTTTACATGTCGTCATAAAAGCTCCTTTCCGTCTTTTCTATCGTCGCTCGATCACGCGTCGCAGCTTTCCACTTCCAGGCGTTCGTTCAAACGCATCGATATCAACAATCCGGATGTCTAAAGTTAACGAATGCTCCTCAATCACCAATTCTCGAAGCTCTGAATAATCTTCCATCAAGTGCGCCTTCAATTCTTTAGTCTTTGCCGCGGCAGTTGGATCGACAATAATTTGCAATCGCTCCTTCGATACATCGCGGTCCACGATTAACTGAATCTCACCATTATAGCCCGTTGTATCGCGAATAATGTTCGCAAATTTCTGGAAGTTAAGGAAACATCCCGCGGCGCGGAAAATATCGCCATACCGACCCATCAATTCAAACCTTGGAGATTTCCTCCCGCATTGACAATCACCATACACCCAGCGTCCAAGATCGCCGATATCATAGCGATGAAGCTTCTGGCCGTGCCTAATCAAAGAGGTAAACACAAGTCGGCCGACATCGCTTACTTTATCATCATGTTCAACTACCCGATCTTCATGAAGATCAAGAATCTCAAGCATCTGCAAACCATGATGAAGGTGGTGAATAGTTCCCTCGCTCGCACTGCACTGAAAGCCTAAAGGACCGGAGTCAACGCTTCCATAGGTCGCCGAACGAATCATCTCGACGCCAAATTCATTCTGAAAAAGTTCACGTTGTTGGGCGCTAAAATGCTCACCGCCAAATAGTAATTTTTTAATGGGCTTATGTTTGCGTAAACGTTCGCGATTCTCCGGAGCCTGAAAGAGTTGATTCAGATACGAGGGCATTCCTAGAATTGTATTGACGTTATAGCGAAGAATCATGTCGACAACAAAGCCAAGCTCTAGATGAGCAGACATCGGAAATTGGACCGCTCGCAAGTGTTCCAGGATCGTAAAAAAGCTTAGAAAACCTCCGTACAGCCCGCCACCAAAGAACAAATTCATACAGCGATCTCTATTAGGATCAAACCCCGCTGCAACTAAACCTTCCGCCGCGAGCTGCATCTGCGTGTGATAGTCACGGTATGTGAAAACAGATATCTTCGGCTCGCCCGAGCTTCCGCCACTTTTAAAAAACAACTCAGCATCTTCCGGCTGTATCTCCAAGGCCTGGAATTCTTCCTTACCCATAATTTTCGGGGGATTTTTCAGATCATCCCAAGGTGGCTGTGGCTTAAGAACTTGGAGATCACTAAAACTAACAAATCGTTCACCAATGCTCGGCAATTGATAGCTAATCCGTCTTGCATAGCGAGTGAGAGCATACACACCGTCGTGAGGCTCACCGTCATAACTTCCCAGCATTTGACCAAGTTCAGTTATCCGCAAAACACCAGTCGCGACAATCTTTGATGATAGTTCGGCAAGCTCCGACGCATCGCAGGCGACGCCTGCCGTTTGTAAAAATTCACGCATCGGC
>CAZUYQ010000044.1:3131-3812 GCA_964624705.1 uncultured Polynucleobacter sp. | reverse complement strand
TGAAAGATCAAATTTTTTGGCAGTGGCTTTAACCAGATAGAGCGATAAAGTGGCGACGCCCTTAAGGCACTTCGTCGGTCAACTAAAACCCGCCATGATTTATCTTTGTCAGTAGACTCAATTACGGTGCCAAGACCCAGAGCTGATTCACTCCGTTGAACCGCTGTAATCATCGATATTTCTGCTGAATCTGCCGTGTCGACTTCAGGTGGACCTAAGCGCTTTGATTCCACGTCAATCGCCTTTGCTAATTGATTTGCGAAATCCATAAAACGTTTTTCATCAGCCGGCACTTCGAGATTTAGATCTAGGTATACACACTGAGGACTAGAACAGGCCTGCTGCTCCAACAAGCAAATATCGCGAGCAAGTGCATCAATCAATTTTCCGCAATCGCGTGCTAAAACGTTAGCGCTGAGATAAGAAAAACTTAGCCGGTGCCCCCAATCAACAACTCTCGCCCCCTTCGGGGCCATTTTCTTGATCGAGGCAATGGCTTCTTCTCCACCCCAGGCTGCAATACCCGCAGCGTCATTCATGAGGCGTGCCATCAAAGTGGTTTCACTGCTCGATATACGCACCGCAAAAAGAAAATTGCCTAATTCCTTGGTCGGATCAAGCTCGGCGAGTCGCTCCAGAAACAATAAGGGGAAGTCCGAGTCAGCGGAACTCAGTTTTAGG
>CAZUYQ010000044.1:2620-3108 GCA_964624705.1 uncultured Polynucleobacter sp. | reverse complement strand
AGTCCCTCGACAACACTAAGAACACCGACAGCAAAAGCATTGCCTGGAGCAATATGCACTAACAGACCTAGCGGCGCCCACGATTCAAAACGGGGAAAATGATAATCATAACGCCTTGGCATAAACGGATCGATGGTACCGAACTCACGGATGATTTTACTTTCAAGAGATGATCTTTGGAGAAAACTAGCAAGCTCTTCCAATCCAGATTCCACGGCATCGTCGTCACCTAAGATGTTTTTAAGCTCTTGCCGCATTGGATTTAAAGCGGATGATTTGCTACGAATCTCCGCGGCAAGATAATCTGCAGCACGCAAGACCGTCTCAATATGAAGACCTTTATCAATCGCCCTTTCGACATCTACACGCAAGGATTCAAGAGATGGTAATAACTGTTCGTCAGTAATGGGACGGCCACGCCAAAGATGTGTCCGTGAAGACTTAGACTCTAGCATCATGACTCCTTCTTCAACATTTCAGCTGCTGCG
>CAZUYQ010000044.1:1082-2610 GCA_964624705.1 uncultured Polynucleobacter sp. | reverse complement strand
CAACTTTTATTTTTGCTGGTTCCTGCCCGACCGTGCACCACAAAATAAGGCGTGCCTAATCCGCAGCTACAATCTTCGGCGGGATACAACGAAGCCAAATCGCCCATCAGCACGCTGTGGGCAGGAACAGAAGTAATGTAAGGCGAAACAAAACCCAAGAAACCAGACTGCCGATAAGTCAAAGGTTTCAATGTTTTCACGTCTCTGATAATCACTCGCGACCATATCGGAACATGAAATTGGTGATTTCGGCACTCAACATAGGGGACACAGTGTTCGACCGAACCAAATCCGTCGCGAATCCGTTCATCTGGAATGCCAAGCATCTCAGTCACCAAATGATAAAGATCTGTCTTCTTGATCGCTTTGTCGGCATGCCCTTTCCATCCTCCACCCAAAAAAATGAGCGAGTCTTCTGGAAATTTTAAGGGCTGCATTTTTAAAAGCTTCATTCGCTCTAGCGTAAAATACAGAAACGCGGGAAAGCCAAAAATCCGAACTGGAAGATTCTCGGCTGAGAATTTTTTTAAAGCCTCCATGGTGCCGAAAACATCAAAGTCGTGCCCGCCACTACCAGTCAATCTAAGCGTCGTAAAAACTTGGTTTATGGGCGCATACTTACAGAGATAATTATCGGTAAAAGCAGTTCCTAGTTTGGAGTCCATGGTCTGCTGATAACTATAAAGCACATAATTTGCTGGTTTCGAGGGCGTCGTCCATTCGTAGGCATCGAAAATATAGTCGACCATTCTTTGCGCGGAGCCAATGGACCATTCGTCGAAGAACATTTGAGATTTCTGTCCAGTAGTCCCTGAGGATGTCAGATGTAACGATACCGCATCTTTTGGGATCGATACGACTTCATGTAATTTAAAGAAATTTGCGGGTACAAACGGAATCTTAGAACAATCTTCAAGAGTTTTTAAAGCATCTATTGTAAACCCCTGATCCGCCATCAATTTTTTATAAAATGGACTCCTCTCAGAATGCCAAGCAATAATTTCTTTCATGGCAGAAATAAAAAGTGCGTCGTTTGCGGCTGAAATTTTATAGGGATCCGAAATATCACAAAGCTTCTGTACACTAGCTAAGGCTTTTGCATCAGGAACGGTCAGGGCTTTAGGACTCGTAGTCATCAAACACCTCCAAAGTCTCCAAATACATATCTTTCCACTGTTTTACATAGAGATCGACATAAGGCTTAAATCCCCCTTCGATTCGCATGCCTCTGAAATTAAGGGGCTCTAGAGTGCGACTCATCACGACAAAATCTGAAACCTTATGATCAATCTCATACATCGCAGGATAAATGGCCGAAGGTAGGAACTGAGCTTCAGCAAGCGCATAGAGTGATGCCGTAAACTGCATACCAATGAGCACCTCAATATATGACACGCCTATTCCTCGAAGTTGATGAAGCAATGGCCGCAAACGACTTCCCAGGCGATATATCGGTTGGTTAAGCACGACAATGGCGAGATGGCCATCTGCTGCGTTGATGTAGCCGAAGATTTCGACCTCGCCATTC
>CAZUYQ010000044.1:0-1036 GCA_964624705.1 uncultured Polynucleobacter sp. | reverse complement strand
TGTTGAGGTCATCAATATATTTGGTTTATGAAACGGAAAAAAGCGATCATATGGATCCGTGTACATTTGATTAAATCGCCTCAGAACATAATGAGGGGCGGTAATCAATTCAAAAGCAAGTTGTTCTTGCGGCTCAACCGACTTTTTTTTCTCTTGAATTGGAGGACAAACTGCGATCGGTTGATCAATATGATTGTTCTCTTGAAAAACTCTCAACATGGGCACAATTTTTTCGGGCACAGCTGGAAATGGCGGTTTAGATTGCAATACGCCATCACCATATTTTGCCATAAGAGTTAGGGTTTCGAATTCTTGAATTTTATGCGCATTCGGGAAGATCCCGAGCGGGATAAAACCATTTTTTAAACACATAATCTGCGGACCGCGAGATATGGTTCTCGTAGTCGTATAAATACTACGTATTGGACCTAGCGGTAAAAGAAGCTCACTCGTACCGCGCGCAATCATATGCGACGCAATATCTCGTTTGCGATAATCAGGATGGACCACAACGCCAGTAAGTTTGCCGATTAAATAAAGAGGATCTGTTTCGAATACTGTTGAAGCGATAATGGCATGTGTTTTTGGTTCTCTAGTAATGTACCAATGTGTATTAGGATCGACAATCGTGGCCGCCATGACCTCACGATCCGAACAAATCGCAAGCGGATAATTATTCTGATAAATCAGAAAATAAAGCTTCATGAGTTCATCAACATCAGAAACTTTTGCTTTTTCAATGACTAAGCTCATGTCTTATACCTCTTTAAGTCGTGGCATAAAAATCAGAACGCTACCAATGGCGAGAAACGCAAGCGACGATGATAAAGCAATCTGATGAATCGGCACCTGATTGATAAACAGCCCCGTTATTCCTAACGACACAGGCGTCGCCGCAACACTTACTAAATTAACCAGGCCCATAACACTTGGCACCTCTGCCGGTGTAACGATACTTTGAAATAAAGTTAGGATCCAAACGTTCGCCATGGCTAAACTTAAACCCATAACAAGTAAAGAGAGGCTCCCCACCGGC
>CAZUYQ010000043.1:31823-35980 GCA_964624705.1 uncultured Polynucleobacter sp. | reverse complement strand
ATCCTCAAAAATGCCCTATTGGTACCGCGAACGTTTGTAGTAAATTATGAAGCGATTCAGGCCGGTTTTCAAATTGAAGGGATCGAGCCTTCGACATTGTTGGAAACGATGGGCCTTCAGAAAGATGACGTCTTGGTGCGTGTCGGTGACAACCTCCTTAACGAGGACAACGATGGGCTCGCCCTTTATGACGCGCTCTTGGCTGGGAAGGACTTTCCGCTACTCGTCGAACGCGACGGCGCTGAGTTTATCGTGCACATCATTTTTGAACATTGATGACGTCTTTAACCTAGAATCAGCGCAGCGCTAAAATTTTAAGGAAGGTCGCATCTCGTTATGAGGTGATGAGAGTGCCCTTTATCGCACTCCAATATCATAAGTCACACCTAAACCGGTCTCCACTACATGAAGGCGGTTATTCATAGTGCCTCGCCAGCGATTTAGTTCGATATGGCCGACCCATTTAGGGCCAAATTTATAAAGCAACATAGCGTGAACACCTACACCGACTTGAGTGGGAACATCGCGGTTGCGTTGATAGGGAAAGTTGACCTTCTCAACCCCAACAAGATAAAGCATGCTCGCACCGACTCCTAGCCATGCTGGATAATAAATGCGGAAAATCTTAGTTGTCTTCTGCTCTAAGGTAAATAGTGGTGAATCGTTCCCTTCGAGATCTTTTAGCATCTTAAAACCGAGAGAAGCGCCGACGAGCCAATCGCTTTTCATAAAATAACGATAATGAAATGTGGGGCTAGTCCCCCCACTCGAATAGTAGTCTTCACTGAAACTAGTCGGATAAGTGGAATTTAATGATGTTCCTACATACACGCTTTCAAACGCTCGTGGCGTTTCGTCGGCCGCCAATACCAAAGTTGTAGTAAAGCACGATATAAATCCGATAATATAGAGGGAGCAATACTTTATACTATTGTTTTTCAAAACTAATTCCTACGACCTATAAAGGACTCATAGTGGCTAATACAATCCAGATCGTTATGATTCTATCGAGTATTGCTCTTTTTCTGCCAGTGTTTTCTGGCTACGTGCTCGCATTTGCGATGCTTGTCTGTCAGTTGCTTCCTTTTTGGCGCCGCTACACGGCTGCTCAGCAAAATAATTCCTCTGAAGCATCCCGGTTTGTCTGGGTGTGGCGGAATCCCATATTTATCATGCTCGGCTGTTTTGCTCTTGCAACGATAGCCGCAGGAGTAAGGGATGGTGGGGAAAGCTGGAAGGGCGTCGTTCATTTCTTAGGAAATTCCACAGTCAAATACTGCCTTCTGTGGGTGTTTATTGCAAATTTTCTTGTTATTGCCGTAAAAGACTTTGATGCGGTGGGAATCCTAGCAAAGTCTTTACCTTGGGTGACAGGACTGCACTTACTCTATTGCCTTGCCCAAAGGCAATTTGGGATCGACTGGGTTCATGGATTTAGTGGCATCGTACCTGATCATCGGTTTGCGTATGGTGTTTACCGAGTGAGCGGCTTTACAAGCCACCCACTAACGATTGGGTATAAATTGTGCCTAGTCATGGCATTTTGTGGAGCAATTGCCTCGAGTCCGAGATCCACGCTAACAATAAAAAAATCTATGACCGTATCGGCAATTTTTGCCTGGCTGACTGTTTTAATATCTGGATCAAGAGGCCCACTATTGGTCGCTAGTTTGACTTTGGGGTGGCTCATCATCCCATTTATCAAAACTAAGGCTCGCTTCTTGGCTTTATTGGCTTTGGTCGGTGCAATTGCGGTCTCAATCACATTTGTTATTCCAGGCATTATAGATAGATTTTTTGAGATTTTCATTTCGACTAGTGGGGATACACGACTCATGGATTTGAAAGTTTACTCGACCGCCTTTCTTGACCATCCATTGGTTGGACTTGGCCATAAAGATTTCCGGGCGGCCATTTCTGCCTATTATGAGCGGTTTGGCGGAGATGATAAGATAGGTCTAGCGCATAATGTCTATTTGCAGATTGCGGCCGAGTTAGGTCTAGTAGGTCTTGTCGGGTTTTTACAGTGGATCGCTGTATGGGCTTTCTCGAGCAGAAGATTGCGTTTATCGGCGGAACGCTGGGCTTTTCTGAGTTTGTTTTGGATTATGATTTCTTCGGGAATCACACAGAATAGTTTACGTGATAGTGGCGTAATTCAAACCTTAACTTTTTTGACTATCGTGTTAGGCGCATTTTTCTCGTTAGAAACTGGCATAAGAGATGTGAATGAATCAGAACGAACAAAATATAAAGATATCCAGTCCCGAGAGGATTCTTAGAATTCTTCAACGTGTGGCTCAGGGCGGGCTACATGTTCTTGTTCGTGATGTCAGTCAGCCCGAAGTAGCGGTTAAAGGTCGTGCAGTTTCTTCGTCGGCGGTAAGTCGCGCAGGTGGATTTTCTATTGGCGGATTATCTGAAAGAGGTCGTATATACCTCGCGGCGCACCCCGACGCTATTTTTCAAATTGAATTTGTTTTGAAGTCGACCAAGGTGACCTTTCAATCGAAAATAATGCGTATTGATGGCAATGCTGTCATCGTTTCACTGCCAGATTTATTGGTGAGCATTGAACGGCGTAAGGATGCCAGGTATCTCATCACTGCAAATACAAAGGCATTTGTAAAAATTGATAACTGGCACCCAGACCAGAGAGATGCCACAGTGATTCCGTTTTTTGAATATCAACGCGAGAATGCGACTTTGATTCCAGCGGGTGATGTTAGTGCCGGTGGGATGTCAATTGTAACTCGCTTTCCGGCGATTTGTCGCGTCCTGCAAAAAGGTTCGATAGTCGATCGAGGTTCCTTGATCCTGCCATTAGAACAGCCCATTCCTATCATGTTGGAAGTTCGCTGGGTAAAAAGAATTCGTGAAAATCTCCAGGATATGGACGGACATGTGCGCACGGCCCGTATCTATAAATTTGGGGTTCAATTTGTGAATCCAAGCGAGAAGCTAGTGACCGAACTGCAGAGATTTATGACAAGGCTAGTAGTTGCAGATGCTATTTAGTGGGAGGTTTTGATAATGACTCGACCTTTATATGTAGTGCTTCTAAGAAGTTTACTTGTTGTAGCTTGCTTAGTCGTCTTCTCATCATGTTCACTTAACTTTTGGCCTTTTGACGGAGGAAAAACATCGGAACCTGTCTCTGCAGATGAAGATGCTAAACCTGAAAAAAATGTCGTGACCGAATCCAAGCGTAAACATCCAAAGAAAGATTTCGCTTCGACCTCGGCCGTAAGTGACGTCGAACTCAAACAAGCTCGTATGTGGAATCGCATGGATGAGTTGGAAGATGATCTTAAAACGCAACGTGAACGTATCAAACTGCTCGAGCAGGGACTATTGACGGGTATCGCACCCGAAGAACTGAAACGTCAACCTGCGCCGAAACAAAGAAAGATCTCCGTAAAAGAACATGATCTGGATAATCCAGTCGTAGAAGCTGCGCCCAGAAAACGCCCGGCTAAGCCTGACGAAGACGCTGCCATGAAGCCTATCCTGGATTTACCCGATCAAGTCACCGCAGAAGCCGGTGCTGAGTCAACCTCAAACTCTCCTGACGGATATAAAGTTCGAATCCAGATGGCAAAAGATTATTATCAAGCAAGCCGGTTTGGAATGGCAGTTGCAGAGTTAGCCCAAATTTCACGGGAATTTGGTGCAAATATCGGAGACGGTGAACCACGCTATTGGCTTGGAAGATCTTATTTAGGATTAAGAGAATACGGAACCGCGAAAAGCGAATTAGAGGGGTTTCTGGCCGCGCATCCACAGAGCGAGCATGTACCTAACGCGAGGCTGGAATTGGCGCGTTGTTTGATTGGTCTTAATTTGAGAGATCGTGCTCGCAATGAGTTCGCAAAGATAGCCAAAGAATACGAAGGCAAAGATCCAGGTGATATTGCGGCGGCGGAGTTGAGAAACTTAAAGGGAACCCTTTGAAGATTAAAGCCTCAGAAATTTTTAAAAAAGTAGCACCTACTCTCTGGGGTATGGGTATTCTTGCTATAAGCGTCTATCCTATTAAACTACTCGCTCAGAACGAATACTCCCTAGGTTCAAGTAGCAATATTACTCCAAAAGACGCCCTGGACTCAACAACACCGGTCGATGATTTTCTACCCGAGGAAGGGAAATCGTTGTTT
>CAZUYQ010000043.1:16637-31813 GCA_964624705.1 uncultured Polynucleobacter sp. | reverse complement strand
AGCCAAAGACAAATATATTTGCTGAGCCCCCAACCAAACCAAGTGCTGCAAATTCAAAGCCAGGTGATGGTGCGAGAAAAGAGCCTCAGCCTTCAAACGCTAAGTCGAAACTACTACCTGCTAATCCCTCGCTGAGGGCACCAACGGCGGCTAAACCAGCATCAGCGAGTCCTGTGCCGATGTCGCCTACACCTGTCTTGAATCAAGTAAATAGTGCACCACCAGCGGCTCCCGTATTGTCTCCCGTCGTTCCTGTAAATGGGGCATCATCCGCGATGACAAATAAACAAAACTTTACTGCGCCGCTTGTCGCTAATGATGGCGTAGCGCCTATAAAACAACTGCAACCTGGTTCTGCTAATGATTTTTCTGGGGTCCCTCCGCTTCCTGGTTCGCGAAGAAATCTCGCTCCGGATCAAGCACCCGAATGGTATAGCATTGAAGCTGGGGACACGTTGTTTGATGTTTGCAGCCAACTTATTGATGATGGTAATTATTGGCCGAGATTGTGGTCGCTTAACCCAGAGATCAAGAATCCACATTTTATTTATCCAGGCATGAAAGTAGCATTCTATGCAGGTGATCCTGAGAATCCTCCTCATATTGAAGTCGTCGAAGAAGAAGAGATGATTCCTGTCGATAAAGGTCCGATCCAAGAAACAGAGCTAATAGCTCAAGTGAGCGATATTCCAAAATCGACGGTAAATCTAACCCCTGAAGATCAAGTCATCGAAGTTGTTGGACCTGAAGGAGTGACAGAAGACGAATCGCTTAGTAATTTTTTTGAAAGTGCCGGTGGGGGTTATAACCGGGATGATTTCCATTTAACACTGCCCGCATTTATCTTTGAAAATGAACGGACAGGTATTGGTATGATCGATAGCGGTCACTATGGAGAAGTAATTGCCGGTGATGGTATTGGTGTAAGGATTATCGAGGCTTCAAACCTCGGAAGTGGTAGCGTCTATTCAGTCCTTCGTTATCGTGGAGAAATTCGCAATCCTGTCACTGGCGAGGTGGCCGGACATCGCTACGATTTTTCCGGAAACGTACGCATAGGTAGTAAAAGAGGCGAAAATACTTATGACGGAGTCGTCCAAAACAGTCTAAATGGATTGATGCCTGGCGATATGGTTGTCCCATTTATCTCAACAAAACGGCATATTGATGGCTGGCATTTTATCGGCCCTTCGAGCACCATTGACGCGTCCGTTGTAGGCTTTTCCCTTCATACACAAACATTCGCTGGCGAAGGTGGAGTCGTTTTTCTTGATCGCGGTGGTCTAACTCCTGGAAGCTTTTTTTCTGTCTATCAGAAAAATCGTTTCTCAGGGATGCCTGGACAACCACTTGTATCCGAGGAGTCCGAGGGCCGCCGAGTTGGTGTTCTGCGAGTCGTAGAATCTGCAAAGAACGTGACGGTAGCCGTGATCGTAAAAAACTTTGCCGAGATTCGCCTGGGTGATCGCCTCACGGCTCGCGAGTAATCGGAAATTGTGGGGCATTTATGCAACTAAGCTATTTTCGGGCCCTTTGCCTACTTTCGATTCCGTTACTTGTCTTGCCATCGACCCTCGCAAATGGTTTTGATTGGAAACACCCGTTTGCGAGTAAGGGTGAAGAGAAACTGAAAAAATTTAGCAGTTGTCAGGCTATGGAAAAATGGCTCGAGGCTAGACCGCGCGAATTCTTTTTTGGGGGCGGGGTTGACCTCTCGAAGTTGGGTCTCGGCATTGGTCAGACCTTGGGTAAAAGTGGGATAAACGTCTTCACTAACTCTAAATCGAGAGCCGGGGGGGCTGGTGGTGGAACGCCACGCACCACTGGAAGCGATGGACTAGGCCTTGGAGGCGCAATCCGTGAAACGCAGAGTCCGACTGATATTACGCAGACGAATAATCAAATCGCTAATGTCGATGAAGGCGACCTCGTTAAGACCGACGGTAAATACCTTTATCAAGTCAGCGGCAGAGTACTGCATATTGTCAAAATGTGGCCTGCCGAAAAATTGGAAGAAGTTGCTTTTGTAACTTTGGCGCGCTCGCCCAAAAGGATACTTCTTGTCAGTAGTGGCAAGTTACTTGTCGTTTCGGACTATCGTCCGCCCGAATCCGCTGTGCAAATTGAATCTGGTTCCAGCAAAGGGAAAGTATCGATTCCAGTAGAGCATGAGCTTAGCCAAATGCAAGTTTTTGACGTTTCAATTCCCGCTAAACCGACTGTTGCCAAAACTTATATTTTCTCAGGCCTCGCGAATGAAGTGCGCTTGCTTAACGACAACATGGTCGTTTTAATACTAAAGGACCAAATTAACTACCCTACTCTATTTTCAATGGAAGGCGATGCTGCGAAAAAGAAGCAAAGCGATGAACTTAACCATAAAATGTCCTTAGCCGATTGGTTGGGGAAATACTCCATGCACGCCAAGCACAACTGCGAAAATTTCTATTATCGAGACGATATCAAGAACTCGAACTACGTGCGCATTGTCCAAGTAAATTTAGCAAACGGAAACACATTTGAAAGTAGTTTTTTTGGTGCGGCGGAAACGGTCCTCTTGAGTGATAAATCTCTCTATATGGCAGCTGAATGGAATAATGAATATCAAAATTCTGTGGTAAATTTATTCTCCATTTCTGCAAAAAGTGAACCCAAGTTTGAAGCGACTGGATCATTTAAGGGGAGCCTCATAAATAGCTTTGCCATGGACGAATTTGACAAAGTTTTGCGTCTCGCAGTGCACACTGACAAGGATAATCGTCTTATTAGTATGACGCGCCGTGGTGATGGCTTGTATTTGTTGGGTAAGAGTCCGCCACTTGGTAAAGGTCAAGGTATTAAAAGCGCACGTTTTATTGGTGATACTGCTTATGTCGTCACGTTTAAGACAGTCGATCCACTCTATATCTTGAGTCTTAAAGACCCGTCTAAAATAATGGTGATCGGTGAACTTCACACTCCCGGTTATTCGAGTTATATCCATCCAATCGCCAATAATCGATTGTTGACGGTTGGTAAGAGTGCGGACACTAAAACAGGCCGTGACATAGCACTTAAAGTTTCTCTGTTTGATGTTAGCGACAAGAAGAGACCAAAACTTGTAGATACACTTGAGGCAGTTGATGGGACGCGATCGATGCTTGCTTCCGACCATCATGCTTTTACATATAGCTCAGAGCGTCGACTATTAGCAGTGCCGATTCAAGGTGGGGATTGCACGAATGATAATCTATCCGGCAATGATCTTTCTATTTTTAAAATCACGCATGATAAAATCGAGTACAAAGGCAATATGCGGACGACGGGCGACCATCGCTATCATCCGATCACTCGATCGTTGATTGCCGAAGACTATATCTACGCACTCAGTGATTTCGAGATCAGCATCGCAGACGCTAAAAATGTTTTGACTAATGTGAAGTTCGTCGAGCTGGGTGGCAATGACCAAGTTGTTGGCGTTACCTATGACGGTGGGTGTCGACCGTCGCGTCTCTAAAGTGACATCTGCGAACATTGGTCTAGTAGATTTGCGTAATCTACCGAGCGTTGAGGCAGATCTAAAAAATATTTCGGGCGATTTACCAGCGGAGAAAGTTGCCGATATTTTTCACGCAAATTGCAACCAGATCAGACACTGCTATGAGCAGCTTCTACAGAGAAGCCCGACCAATGCGGGGACTCTCGACCCCTCGTTTATCGTCAATCACGTTGGCCAGGTCGAATCTGCGAAGATTGATTCAGGAAGTTTAAAAGACAAAGTTATGAGGGATTGCGTGGTTAAGAGAGTTAAGCGGTGGGTGTTCCGTTTGTCTGAGACTAAGCACGCAAAAGTTAAAGTATACGCGGTAAAATTTCATCAACCGATTCATTAGTTACGCTTTCTTTTTCTTAGGGATTCAATCCCGACATAAAAATTTAAAATTTTAAAAAAAACATCCTTATTTTCACAAATTAAAAAATCAATCTACAGATAATTTTTATCTCATATTCTACTTCTTTCTTTTGCGCTTTATTACGGGCAGTTGTGCCTCTTTAGATAGTTTATTTTTTTTGTTCAAAAGAGACTGACGGTCCTGATGCTCTTACCTCTATACGTGTGGCGGAAGATGACTCATTTTCGTAGTTTATCAATAGCCAACAGACGATGAAAAGGAGGCGGCTCGTGATCTTAAAAGATGTATTTCTCGCTTTAACTCATATGTGTACACAAATGACAGGACGCTGGATTGCTCCAACCTTCGCTGTGACAGAAACATGCTTTGTCGATACGACGGCCTATCGAAAAATACTCGAGGGTGAAGGCCTCGCGGCGCTTACTGAAGAGGACTGGGAAGATATTATTTGGATTGATCGTTCCTCGTCTCAGCCCATATTGAAATGGCTGCCAAAATTTCTCGAGCGTTGGCCACTGCTCATAGGTGATTTGTCTCAAGCTCTAGTCACTCATTTTTCGGCGATGCAAGCTGGTGGAGGCTGGCCTCTTTTTATCACGGATCCTTTATATCCGTATCAGTTACGGAGTATCGCGAAACCCCCGCTCATGCTCTCTTGCTTGGGAGATATGAACGTGTTTGCGACGCCAGCAGTGGCTGTCATTGGCTCTCGACAGGGGAGTTACTTTGGTCTTCAGCAAAGCTTTGCAATCGGCAAGTATCTGGCGAATTTACCAGTGACCATCGTGAGTGGTGGTGCGATCGGTTGCGACATTGCTGTTCATCAAGGGATGCTCGCAGCAAGTAGCGATCGAATCCGTGCCTGCGTTGTCTTCGCGGGAGGGTTGGGGAAATTATATCCGAGAAGACATGGTTATTTCTTTGATCAGATTCTGCGCCGTGGGGGCGTGTTTGTTTCGGAAAGGCCGTGGCGTCAGTCAAGCCTCCCAAGGGATTTTCCAGTGCGCAATAGGATTGTCTCGGGAATGAGCGAAGCCGTGGTTGTAACCCAGGCGGGCTCAGAATCAGGCTCGCTCATTACTGCGAATGAGGCGCTGGAGCAAGGACGAGATGTCTATGTATTAAGACATCAACAAGGAGACGTTCGAGCCGATGGGTCGGAGCGATTGTTGGAGGACGGTGCGATCGAGTTTGCAACGGCGGAGGAGCTGGTCGATCATTTGGGACTATCCCAAAAGTATGACAATTCATCTGGCAAAGCAAAAGAGATTCATGACGGCACTTGTCAGACGTATAGAATTATTGATACCGTGGAGGGAGAGCAACTAATAAATTAAAGTTTTTATATCGAAATGTGGGGTTACTGTATGAACCACCCTAATTTTCAGGGACAAGTCTCGTTTGAATCCATTCGAGACGTAGTAGTCGCAATAGCGGACCTTGTTTGTTGCCAAGGTTTTACGCCGGAAGAGGATGGGATTCTCCGCCAGAACTTAGTTTGGCGGGGCTATGACCTCGATTTAATAAGAGCCGCTGAAAACTGGTGTGATCAAGTGTCGGCAACTGGTCGGCTGATTGAAATTTTGAGCTTATTTGCCCCTGTAGCGCAGGGTCCGCGGATCGATAGCCCGTTGGAAAAAATCTTTATTTCAAATCGCCTCTGGAAGAGCATCGAAGATTGCCGGCGGCGAGGAATATTCAGTCTGGACATGGCAGAACGTCTCTTAGAGGGCATCCGGGCGATGGACACGCGTGACTGGGATGATTGCGAAGTCAAAGAATTTATCGAAGATGCTTGCGGAAATTCGATCAATGCCTCCGGTGATTTGAAGCTTAAAAAAGCTCTAAAAGGCGATTTTTCAGACTATTACTGTTGATCGCATCGATCTAATAAAAGCTTTAGGAGAATTTTTAAATGGAACCTCGACTGCGTCAGCAAATGACGCAGATTCATAAACTATTGCATGAATCAAATGCCGATGAGCTCTTGGTCAATGGAAGTCGTGGCACGTTCTTGGTGGACAAGATAGGAGCTACGCCAATCCAGCCGTTGTTCTCCACTGCAAATGAGATTGCAGATCTCGCTCGAGAGCTCGCATGGTGTTATGGCAGACGGCTCGACCCCTATCATCCTGCCACCGGAGGAAGCCTTGACGAATGGGGATTACGCTGGCATGCAGTGATTAATCCCGTCGCCCAGGATGAAATTATTTTTTCGGTTCGAAGACACCGCTTTGAGCAGTTGAACTTGGATGCATTTATGCTGGGTGATGACACCATCCGGGAGCTGCAGAATGCAGTCGCTCAAAAGCGCGCAATTCTCATAGCTGGAGCAACTGGCGTTGGCAAAACCACGTTTTTAGTGAGCATGCTTAAAGCTTATTTTTTCGATCAAAGAGTAGTGATTTTGGAGGCGTTGAGCGAAATCCCTCCCCTATCTCCCAAGTGGCTTCGGATGACCGAAGCTCCTGCACAAATATCGGGAAAAGGTGCGGTTTCGCTTTTGGAAGTTGGTCGCGAGTGCTTGCGATTGCGCCCCGATACTCTTGTGGTTGGCGAGATAAGGGCTCAGGAAGCCTCAGTTTTTCTCGATATGAGTCAAACTGGTCATGGCGGATGCCTTGCCACGATTCATGGGGGAACTATCGAACAGGCAAAACGTCGATTGATAAACCTTGCTGGCGACGCGGCGAAGGCAGTAACAAAAGATTTCGAGATATTGGTAGTGTTACTTGAAAAAGAAAATGGCGGTATCTGTGTCCGCCATCTAGAAGTTGTCAATCTATTATAAACTTAGCCGGCCTCCTGACAGTAACAGCCCACAGTAATATCTGTTTTATCGGTATCGTGCTTTTGTCCCGAAGCATAGCAATAGTCGCCGCTTTCAGTGGAACCGATAGCACCTTTCCATTCGCCGTTTTGATCCACAGTTCCCCAAGTTCCATAGAAAAAATCTCCAGCCGCAAGTACTGGAGCGCCAGCGACTGTAGCAGTAATTGAACCTGTCGGGCGAACTTCCCCCGAAGCACATTTGGAGTTTGTTCCTGGTGCAGGCGCTAGTACAAGACCAAGAGCACTACAAACGGCAGAGCATCGTGTCCCTTTTTTTGCCGTCTTGTTTGGATACCAGCCGTTCTTTATCGCGGCAAAGGTTGGTGTTGGCGTCACTGACGGGTCGACAGTGGGCGACGCGGTAGCCGTGTCGATAGGAGTAGCAGTTTCTGTTGCGGCTGGTGTCACAGATGTTGAGGGATCGGGGGTTGCGTCTGGATCTGGGGTGCTTTCACCCTTTAGAAGTGAAGCTTTATTTCCGCTCTTATCACCTTGGCCATCTGCGGTGCTAAAGTTCGATTGTTTACAAGCCGTCAGGACAGTTATGGTGATAAGGGTTGAGATCTTTATGAGGCGAGACATATTATTGCTCCTGTGATCTTCCAAAATGTTCTTGGCAAAAGGATATTTATCTATTCTAACAGGCAAATAAGCCAATTTGTTAATATGACAAAAATACAATCTTTGAGAATGAGAAAAGATTCAGCGATTTTCTAAGGAATTTTACGAAGATACTGAATTCCACTGGAGGTTAAAATACGGCCCCGCGGCGTACGGCCAATGTAACCTCGATAAACGAGAAAAGGTTCGTAGACGTCTTCAATCGTCGATCGATCTTCATTGAGTGAAACTGCAAGCGCGTCAATACCAACAGGGCCACCATCATACTGATCTTGCATGATTTGTAAAATTCGACGGTCAACCCGATCTAGTCCTAAGGAGTCGATACCTTGGCGTTCTAATGCGATGTCGGCAATTTCACGATCGATTATTTTATGTCCGGCAACTTCGGCGAAATCGCCGACACGTTTTAGTAAACGGTTCGCAAGGCGCGGTGTCCCTCGACTACGACGGGCGATCTCTTCCGATCCAACGCGGGAGAGCTCAAATCCCAAAATGCCCGCTGTTCTGAATAATATTTCGCCTAAAGCTTCTGTGTCGTAGAATTCAAGGCGTTCTTGAATTCCAAATCGACTAAGAAGTGGACGCGAGAGAAGAGATAAACGTGTTGTTGCGCCCACGAGGGTAAAAGGTGCCACATCCATCCGTACTGATCGCGCACTCGCGCCCTGACCTATGATGATATCAATGGCGAAGTCTTCCATCGCACTATAAAGAACTTCTTCGACTTTAATGGATAAACGGTGAATCTCATCAATAAAAAGCAGGGTCCCAGGCTCCAGCCCCGTCAGTATACCAGCCAAATCACCTGGTTTATCAATAGCTGGACCGCTTGTTGAAACAAATGGAACATGGAGCTCATTCGCGACAATATTTGCAAGTGTCGTTTTACCGAGTCCAGGTGCGCCGTGCAAAATGACGTGATCAAGTGGTTTGCCACGACGCTTTGAAGCTTCAACATAAACCTTGAGATTTCTTTTTACGTCTTCTTGACCAGGGTAATCGTCAAAGCGAGTTGGTCTGATGGTCGGTGCGCGTTCTTGAAGTTCAAAATCCTCAAGATTTTCGTCCGAAGCGGTGATTCTTTCGATCACAACGCCGCTTTTCACTCGCTCAGATGTTTTTTCCATTTCCATGGTCAAAAGCCTGCCCTCATCGATTTAAGAGCTGATCGCAAGAGTGATTGGAAATTATTGCTCGATGGATCCTGCTCAGCATGATGCTGTCTTGAAACGCTTGCAATAACTGGCGAAATTTCTTTGTCTTTATAGCCCAGGTTCTCAAGAGCACTCCGTAGATCCAGCATCAGCTGATCCATGGGCTGACCCGTCGTAGTGCTAATGTCAAAATCATCATCGATAGCGCTAGCCGAAGCTTTATTGCGTGGCAAAACTGCTTTATCAGCAAGTCCCGGTGCTACGAAACTTAATTTTTCCATTTTAGTTTTGAGTTCAAGAACCATGCGTTCGGCAGTGCGGCGACCGATACCGGGGATAGACTCTAAGATCTGAAGACGGTTCTGCAAAATCGTGGTCCGCAACTGTGATGCTTCTAAAGTGGAAAGCACCGCTAACGCTATTTTAGGACCAATACCCGAAACGCTACGTAGCATGATAAACGCTTGGCGGTCTTCGAATGTCATAAAACCATACAGCTTAAGCGCTTCTTCGCGCACATAAGTATCGACCCATACGCTGAAGCGTTCTCCCGGTGCAGGAGCCTCACAAAGAGCGGAGAGCGGCATTTCCACGCCGTATCCGACGCCATTCACATCGATAATAATGGAATGAGGTAGTCTCGTAAGTACGACTCCAGAGAGATGATCAATCATGCTTCAGCCTCTTGCTTTGGTGCACTGCTATCAATGCGGGATTGAAGTCGTTCTTTTAATTTATGTAAAACGTCGACAGATTCGCTTGGAAGGCGAGAGGCATTTTCAAGAACGCTGTCGACGAGCTGAATATCCTCGCTGGTCGTTTTCACCAGTGCTTCGCTCAATTCATTGAGATTACGAACTAAAATATGGAGCTCGTCCCCTGCGCGTAGACGCATGTGCGTACGCCATTGACCCGCAGCAATGCGACGAAGATGGCGGACCATGCTAAACATGGGACCAGCAATCCGATGGGTGATGAGGATCCCAAAAAGGACTATCATTCCAATATTAATCATGCCCGCCGCAAGCATACCGATAAGAATCGGTGACGGTAAGAACTGCGGTACCACCAAAACTTTAAACGCGAATAGCGGATAAAGTATAACGACCGTCGTCATGATCGTTGACGCAACGCCCGCAAGTACTCCAATTCGTGTGTAACGGAATTGAAAGTCTCGGTTTACTAAATATATTCGCTTTGAGGGTATTTCTGCTTTCATGGAGAATAGTATAGCCAGGGATGTGGTCCGAACCCAACAAGAAAAGGTCGGATGATTGAATCATCCGACCTTTTTAATAAAACTAATTTTAGAAGAACTTATTTTACGTTAAGTGCCGCTTTAAGAGCGTCAACTTTGTCCAAGCGTTCCCATGGGAATTCTGCACGTCCAAAATGGCCGTACGCAGCGGTTGGGCGATAGATGGGGCGTAACAAGTCGAAAGTTTCAACAATGCCACGAGGCTTGCAATTAAAGACTTTGCGGCTCGCCTCAGCCAGTTGAACTGGCGTGAATTTGCTGGTGCCGTAAGTATCAACGAAAATAGAGACTGGTTCGGCCACGCCGATTGCATATGCCAACTGGACTAAACATTTATCAGCAATGCCCGCAGCGACTAAATTCTTTGCAATGTAGCGGGCCATGTATGCCGCCGAACGGTCGACTTTAGTAGGATCTTTACCCGAGAAAGCGCCGCCGCCGTGAGCGCCGTGGCCGCCGTAAGTATCAACGATAATCTTACGGCCTGTAAGACCGCAGTCACCTTGTGGTCCACCAACTACAAACCGTCCTGTGGGGTTGATGTAGTATTTGGTGTTCTTAAGTAATTCTGCAGGGATTGATTTTTTTACGCAATTTTCGATGACGTATTCATTGAGTTGGGCGTGAGTTACGTCGGGTGAATGTTGAGTTGAGATAACAACCGTTTCGATACGCACTAGTTTGCCAGCTTTATACTCAGCCGTGACCTGGCTTTTTGCATCTGGACGTAAAAAGTTGACGTCTTTAGCGTGCCGTAGGCCGCTTAGGTTTTTTAGAAGTAAGTGAGCATAGGAGATTGTAGCAGGCATAAATTCTTTAGTTTCATTGCATGCAAATCCGAACATCATGCCTTGATCGCCGGCACCTTGTTCTTTGTGAAGACCTTCGCCTTCAGTCACGCCCATAGAAATATCTGGAGATTGCTCTTCAATTGCAGCAATAACACCACAGCTTTTAGCGTCAAAGCCAAGGTCGCCATCGGTGTAACCGATATCAGCAATTACGTCGCGCGCAATTTTTGCATAATCAACTCGTGCCTTAGTTGTAATTTCACCAGCAATGACAACGAGACCGGTCTTTACTAAGGTTTCGCAGGCAACGCGGCTATATTTATCTTGTGCAAGCAATGCATCAAGAATGCCGTCACTGACTTGGTCAGCCACTTTATCTGGATGTCCTTCGCTCACGGACTCAGATGTGAAGAGGTAATCACTGTTATTCATGCTAGATGTCATTACAAACCTCGCTTCAGATGAATCAATACTTGATTAAGTTCTAGGGTTACTTCTCCGATTCCTACACCATGACTATGTTCATCGCGGATTAAAAACCCGTTAGACGGAATATCGTCGATGGCCGGACAGCCGTGCATTTCTTTCAGGAAGTCTGATACAGAAAGACGTAGCTTTTGTCCATTAAGAAGCCGTTGAATCGGCACATTATCACTGGGCTGCCAAACGGGCAAACCAATTGCGATGTCTTTCATAGGAATCAAAAAGTCCGAAATATTCGCGTTTGGCTCGGTTAACCGCTCTAAAGTATGGCACTGATCTAACGAAAAACCGGCACTCAGCTCTCTACGAAGAAATGTCACATGTGCTACACTGCCTAATAACCGCGCCAAATCGTCGGCAATCGTCCGAATATATGTGCCTTTTGAACATGTTACCTGCAACTCGCACTCGGGAAGAGAAAATCTTAGGAGTTTGATTTCATAAACTGTGACTTCTCGGGATAGGCGCTGTTTCTCGTCGTCGCTCAGCGTTGATTGTCCCCCTCTTGCATGCTTATAGAGTTCTTTCCCATCCATTTTAACCGCAGAAAACATCGGTGGAATTTGCCGGATGTTTCCAAGAAAATGGATAATTCCATCCTGGACAACCTCTTCGGTAATATGATCGAAAGGGAGTGATTCGGTGACCTCACCCGACGCATCGAGAGTCGTAGTGGCAGTACCAAATTTTAAGACGAATCGATAAGATTTGGGCATATATAATAAATAATCTTGGAGCTTCGTAGCATGACCGATCAATACCGGTAATACCCCATCCGCATCGGGGTCTAAGGTGCCAACGTGTCCAAATTTAAATTTCCCATGACGTCTGATAAGAACCCGCGAGGCGTCGCGCGAACTCATGCCAGTGGGCTTAAATACAGGTAATAATCCAGATAATTCAGCCATGGCCTAGAATGTCATCAAAAAGGAAAGATTTAAGCGAAATTTAAGACTCTTTGCGAATTTTTTCTAAAAGAACATCAACGTTAGCACCCTTTTCGACACTGTTATCATAGAAAAATCTAAGATTTGGAACGCGTCGAATCTCAAGTTCTTCGGCAAGTCTATGTCGAAACACCCCAGCGGCACTTTCGAGCCCCTTCTTTGTTTCCTTCTGCCGAGACTCATCGAGAATGCGGAAATAAATGGAAGCGAGTTGCAAGTCAGCGCTCATCTTAACACCAGTGACGGTGACAAATTCAAGACGAGGATCACTGAGTTTTCCACCAGATAGACACTGTGCAACAATGTCTCTGATCTCATCACCCAATCGCTCTTTACGCTGACTTGTACTCATAATTCCACGATCTCAATATTCAAAAAGTAGGAGCAGTTTCTTCTAAGACGAACGCTTCAATAACGTCGCCGATTCTAATGTCTTGGTAGCCATCAATACCGATACCGCATTCGTAACCTTGGGCTACTTCACGCACATCGTCTTTGAAGCGACGGAGAGAAGAAATGCGGCCTTTGTAGATCACGACGTTTTCTCGTACCAATCTAAGGTGCGATTGACGAGTAATTTTACCGTCAAGAACGGAGGAACCAGCAATCGTGCCAATCTTCGGAACAGTAATGGTCTGACGAACTTCCGCATGACCAAGAACTTGCTCGGTAACAATTGGAGGTAGTTTTCCAGCCATAATCGCTTTTACTGCGTCGACAAGTTCATAAATGATCGAGAAGTATCGAAGAACGACACCCTCACGATCAGCTTGATCATCAAGACCACGAGCCGCCCGAACGTTGAAGCCAATAACCACAGCGCCAGTTGCTGTTGCAAGTGTAATATCACTTTCGGTGATACCGCCTACGCCTTTATGGACAATGCGATTGGTAACTTTCGGTGACGGAAGTTTCGCGATGGCTTCGCACACAGCTTCAAGTGAACCTTGAACGTCTGCTTTAACGATAATCGGAACTTCAGGACGTTCACTGTTTTGTACTTTAGCCAGAAGGTCGGCAAGGCTTGCAGCACTGGACTTGCCAATGTGCTTCTTACGTTCTTGTTCTTGGCGGAGCGACACCACTTCACGACAGGTTTTCTCGTCTTCCACAGCATTGACGCGGTCGCCTGCAGAAGGAACTCCACTAAGACCAACAACTTCTACCGGAGTTGAAGGGCCCGCGCTTGTTAGTTTTTTGCCGCGATGATCAATCATGGCACGGACTCGGCCGTATTCCATACCTGCGACCACATATTGACCAATTTCTAGAGTTCCAGTTTGAACCATAATCGTAGCCACTGGGCCGCGACCTTTGTCCAAATGAGCCTCAACCACGGCGCCTGTAGCATAGCCGGTTGTTGGAGCTTTTAGATCTAGAACTTCGGCTTGGAGAAGCACAGCCTCGAGGATGCTATCGATACCAATTCGTTGAAGCGCAGAGGTTTTTACAAACTGATTTTCGCCGCCCCACTCTTCCGATTGGATACCATGTTCAGCGAGCTGAGCAAATAAACGGTCCAAGTTAGGATTTGGTTTGTCAATTTTGTTAACAGCAACAATGATCGGAACGTTTGCTGCTTTAGCATGGTTAATTGCTTCAACTGTTTGCGGCATCACACCGTCATCGGCAGCAACCACAAGGATAACGATATCAGTTAAGCTAGCGCCACGTGCACGCATTGATGAGAATGCTTCGTGACCGGGTGTATCCAAGAACGCAATACGCTGACCGTTGTAGTCGACGGTATAAGCACCAATGTGTTGAGTGATACCACCAGCTTCACCAGACGCGACATTCGCAGAACGAATCGCATCGAGTAGCGATGTCTTACCATGGTCAACGTGACCCATAATCGTAACAATCGGTGGGCGATGCCCAGCTTCGATCGAAGACTGAAGCGTGCCACCGGTTTGCGAAAGAACATCTTCAGCCGTAACTTCTTTGTTTTTTAGTTCAAAGCCGTACTCAGACGCAATAAGTGTTGCCGTATCAAGATCGAGCTCTTGGTTCATGGTCGCCATAACGCCCATGCCCATGAGCTTTTTGATAACGTCGCCAGCTTTTATTGCTAACTGATGAGAGAGTTCAGAAACGGTAATGCTTCCATCCATTTCAACAACGCGGTATTGAGCACGCGGTGTAGTAATTTGGGTCTTTTTCAAATCCTTACGACGGCGCATGTCGCGTTTAGGACTTGCTGCGTTAGTAGTGAAAACACGGCTCGGAGCCTCTTCAACCGGAGTTTCTTCATCAGAGTTTGTATCGTCAAATTGCTCAAGCAATGCTCGCATGCTGATGCCGCTATTAGCACGACGCTGCTTGATGGTCTTGCCAAGAGATTTCTGTTCTTCTTCAATCTCTTCTTCGCGAGTTTTGACTTTACGATGTTGCCATTCTTCCGTCGCACTTGGATCTGGAATCATGTCAGGGGAAATGACGCCGCCTGGGCCTGGCGCTTTTTCTTTATTGAATCCACCGCCAGGAGGAGCGCCTGCTCCGCCCGCTTGACCCGGAGCAGCGCCACCTGCATTTGGACGATTTCGTGACAAGAGGCCCATGCCGCTTACGCGGACGCCTCGGTTGTCTTCTTTACGAGCAGTACGATTTGCCTGAAGGCTTGCTTCGCGTGCCTTCTGAGCTTCGATTTCTTCTGGAGACGCACGGCGAACGATCGTTGCGCCACCGGCCGCAGCTGCGGCTCTTCGTCTTGCAGTTGCGTCATCCATAGCTTGGTTCGGATTTTGTACCGCTGTTGCTGCTACTGTAGTAGTAGGAGTTGGCGAGGTCACTGATGCTGGAGCTTTCGCTACTGATGGTGTAACTGGAGTAGGAGCCATTTGAGCTGGTTTTGTAACCACCGCTGCAGGCGTAGTAGCAACAACCGGAGTTGGAGTCGGAATCGGCGCCGCTTCCACAATTGCTGGTGCAACGACTACTGATGGAGGTAAGGGAGCTGGTGGAACTACTTCGACAACTGAAATAGGTTCAACTGGTGGAGGTGGTGGCGCTGCCACAACCGGCGCTGGAGGAGGCGTTTCCTTAGGCGCTGCTTCAACAACAGGCTCTGCTTTTCTAATGACAACGGGATCCGGAGTTTTTACGACGGCAGGTGGGGGCGTTGCTGCCGGAGCTGCAACCGCAGCCGGTGCTGCTGTCGCTACTTCGGATTCTGCTCCTGTCTCGTCACTTTC
>CAZUYQ010000043.1:0-16627 GCA_964624705.1 uncultured Polynucleobacter sp. | reverse complement strand
GGCGAATAACGACTCGACCGCCAGCAGTACTAGCAGGAGTCGCAGCACCTGTTGCAGAAGGTTTTGAAGTAGCTGCGGTGCCGCTAACGGCAGCTCGAAGCTTCTTTTCTTCTTCTGGAGAAATTGTTGCCTGATGAGTTGCTATGTCCATACCCATAGCTTTGCCCTTATCACGCAATATCTTCCAATCGATTTCTAGATCACGAGCGAGTTCATGGACTCTTCTTTTCGTCATGATCGTTCCCCTCTCAGCCAAAGTTCAAATAATAAAAACACGACTCAATCTTCAGTATATTTTATTGACGTTGCAAGAAACGATCAGCAGCCATCTGAACGGTACGAGCTATGCCAATAGATAATCCTGACTTCGATGCGACTTCTTCAACAGCATCCGCAACGATGTCACCTACAGTTCCATATCCAGCATCAGCAAGGGCGTGTGCCGTCGCTTCGCCTACACCATCAAGTTCCATAAACAATGTAATGCGTTCGACGCGAGCATTGTCATAACCAGAAGCTGCAGCGCCGCGGTGGCTAGCAGCATCTTGCTTCGTCGGATCTGCACTAGCGTTTGCCAATAGCTCATCATCCTCACCGCCCGCCGGGCGACGTTGGACTTTATGAGCACCTTGTTTTACAAGCTCTTGAGCAGACACGATTACGTTTTCGGACTCTTCATCATTCAGATTAAGAAGACGTACTAATGTTCTTGGGCTCATTTCGGCTACTTCTGCAACGGTCTTGACGCCTTCGTTGACAAGAATCTCAGCGCGCATAATGCCGATTCCTGCGATCGAAGCGATAAGTTCTTTAGCGCCGACCATCTCTTGCGCCAACCGTGCTTCGCTCTTAATATCTAGACGCCAGCCAGTCAGCTGAGCAGCTAGACGAACGTTCTGTCCTCGTTTACCAATAGCCAAAGATAATTGATCATCCGAGACGATCACCTCCATGCTATGGCTTGCTTCATCAACAATCACTTTAGAAACGGCAGCTGGATGAAGAGCATTACAAACAAAACGTGCTGGATCTGCATCCCATGGCACTATGTCGATTTTTTCGCCGTTTAATTCTTGACGTACAGATTCTACGCGGGAGCCTTTTAGTCCAACACAGGCCCCGACTGGATCTACAGCGGAATCGCGTGAATGTACCGCGATTTTTGTACGGAAGCCCGGATCGCGAGCAGCACTTTCGATGGTAACGATACCATCATAAATTTCGGTGACGTTTTGTTCGAAAAGACGAACGACGAAACCAGAGTGAGCGCGGCTCATGACAATTTGCGGACCACGCGACGAACGTTTCACTTCTAGAACGTAGCCTTGAACACGGTCTTTAATTTTATATTTCTCGGTAGGGATTTGTTCGCGATAAGGAATGATGGCTTCTGTACGGCCAAGGTCAACGATAATGTCGCTGCGTTCAAACCGGCGAACGTGGCCCGAAAGAATTTCACCGACGCGATCTTTATATTCTTCAAAGATCTGGAGGCGTTCAGCATCGCGAACTTTTTGAACAATAATTTGCTTTGCCGACTGAGCAGCAATGCGTCCGAATGCAGCTTTATCAAGTTTTACACCGATAGCATCACCAAGTTGAGCTTCTGGATCAAGCTTGGCAGCCTCATCGACAGTAACTTCTGTGTCCTTATCTTGGACGTCGTCGACGACAGTACGGAATTGGAATAATTCAATTTCGTCGAGGTCTTCGTTGTAGTGTGCTTCTAAGTCTGCTGTTGGACCGTTAACGCGTCTAGCAGCATGAATGACGGCCTGTTCGAGAGCATCAATAATGACGGCTTTGCTAAGATTTTTGTCTTTGCTTACTCCAGAGATAACGGTTTTTAGGTCGGTTAGTTCATTTTTTTCTACTGTCATGACCGATCTTCCTATTGGTTCGTAAGTTAAGTTAAAGCGAATCCCTATCTGCCCTCAGTTCCTAACACAACGTTAGTCACTGTTTTTCACTAGCTATCATGCTCAATCATTTTGACATTCTCCCAGTCAGCTAACTTGGTAGCTCTTAGCACTGCGTCGACTGGAAACGTCCAAATACCCTCGGCTGTCTTTAGCGTAATGTTGCCATCAGTACTAATCTCAGTAATTTTGCCAACACCGTTACGTCGGTTCTGATGCTTCTCGACAAGTTTAATTTCTACCGATAAGTTTTCGGCAAATGCAGTCTTAAAATGCTCGAGTGTCCTTAACGGGCGTTCAATTCCTGGCGAGCTGATTTCAAGGTTAAATTCACATGGAATCAGTCGGTCGAGTTCTTCTATTTCAACAAGTTTCTGACTCACTTGTGCGCATTGATCTAAATCGATTCCGTTTGGATGGTCGACAAAGACACGTAGAGTTCTTGAAGATGCGTCCCAATCTGTATCAATGCACTCGTACCCTTCAGGGGATAGCCAATCAGTAATTTTATCGGCGATATCACGCAGGCGTGAGCGTTCAATGAACATCTTTTGGGGAAACTCCTACGCACAACTTGATCAAAATCTTAAACGACAGAAAACAACACCACGCACCCCGGCCCTCAGCAAGCTGAGGAGGAAGTGTCTGGAGAAATGCCAAGTTTATCGTGTGATTTTGCTTGGTATGCCAGACGGTCCTGCCAGTCAGGCCACTCCTAAAAGGAGAATATCGCTTAGTAATGACGATACTCGAGGGAGCGGCAGACGAGGGCCTGCCAGATCAGGTAAATGATCCGAAGGCTGGGAGAAATAGCATATCATATACGGATTAGCAATGGATTCATGGAATTGCCCTTTTTTTGAGTATGGCTTTATTGGCCCTTGGCTTATTAATGAAGAAAACTAGCCGATGCGTCACTAAGCCGTGCATCAGAGGGGTTTAGCTATGGGAATCTTTAATTATTTTAAGCGTTTAACTCGATCAAGTGCCGAGCTTGAGGGGGAAGCCGCCGTAAAGATGGCGTCGCGGCGCTATCATACGAGGTACCAGTTAGTGGACCAGACTCTGATTCTCCTTGAGCACCCTAGAGGGGGGCTATTTCGGGTTATTGATATTAGTTTTAACGGCTGTCTGGTTCATGGTGTCGTGGATGCAACGCTCGATTCCGCGGCAGCACCTTTTATGGTCGACCTGACGGTCGTTGGTAAAACGTTCAGGGTTGAGGTCTCTCAGGTCCAAAAACGCCGCAATGGATGGGCACTTATTTTTAGACACGATGGCGGCGCCCATGGCTCGCTGATTGCTTTTAGTAAAGTTATTGAACCACTCCGCTATGGAGCGTCGGCGATTCAAGTCTCGCCAGACGATGCGGCAGAGATCATGAAATCGCGTTTAAGGAAGCGCTTCTCGGGTGAAGGCCCATTTGATTTGCTCGTGGAAAGGGATAGCGCCGGTAAATTAAACTTTGCAATGATTACGATGCGTCGCGGGTCGGAGTATGGAAGTGTGATTTGGGAGCACGGCACGATAGTCACAAAACTGACAGTTGATCATCAAGGTGTGGGAGCAAGAATGGCCCAAACCATGGAACCTGATAAGGATCTGGTTTGGACGTGTGCCACGGCTTGCGTTGCTATTAAATTTTCTGAGGGGGCGTTAGTCGCCCATCTCTTGCTCGAATGGCTAAATGAAAATCGCTAAAATCAATTTGGTAGAGCACAATCAGAGTTTGTTGAGCACATAAGCTGATCAAAATCGGATCTCATTGCTGCTCTATGTAACCAGATAGCAAAATCACGAATAGAATATGTTGGTGCAAAGGACGCATCACCCACCAAGTTCTTTGTTGCGACAATAAGTTGACCAAGGCGACCATCAACACCAGGAGGGAGCTTACCAGTGCGCAGAATACGTATGCCTTTGCTGACAAAGGGTCTAAAGGAATCAGGGTTTAGCTTAAATCCTTCCGATAGATTCGCATTCACATCAGAAATCGAGTGGAGATCTACTACCATGCTTGAGCCGCTAATAATCGCATGGCCGTTGATGATAGCATGTCCATTTATAATCGCATGACCGTTGATAATGGCGTGGCCATTCGATAGTAAATAGCCGGAAGTTCGTTGCGATCGATTCAAGGATTTATTCGGACTAATTTCCTCATCTTCAAATCCGTAGACCTCCTGCATAGTCCAAAAGCCTGAGAGTGGAGCGAAGCGCTTGGGGCTGCCAAAGCGGCCATAGCTGCATTGGTCATTGCTTCTTCCAAATGCCAGGACACGGTCAAAAGGATTGAAGACCAGTTTGCAGGTTGAAGACGGTGTTAACCAATCTCTTGGAAGTTTTTTAATGTCCGTAAGATCAACTCCGACAAGGGTATTGGTGTCATTGGGCCGTTCTAAGCTAATACCAACCACGTCGCCTTTAATATTGACAATGGGTCCACCAGACAATCCTGATTCGGCTAACTCTCCGGTTCGAGCTAATGCGTCAAGCTTGAACTTAATAAGTGGACCAAAGTTAGAGGTGTCATCTGTCGGCCAACCATCGGGTGGCAAATAGCCTCGTCGGTGAACAATCTGACCTTTGCTAGAAGCAGGGTACCCGAAAACGTCGAGAGCGACATCGTACGACATGCTATCTGCAATAGTGAGGCCTTGCATTTCATTAGATGTCAGAAGCTTTTTCGAAAGGATCTCGTCTCTTGCTTTAGGTGTCAAGGCAAGTAGGGCTAGATCGCTTTCCATATTTACGACAAGTAACCTTGCGGCGCCGCTCGTGGAGTGCCCTGAAATAAGAAGATCATAAATATCACCGTCATCGAATTTCTCTTCATCAGAATCAAGAAATTCCTGGATATGTCCCCGCGTCGACTGTCCATAACTGCTCGGAAACAAGTGTGCTGCAGTTAAAATAAAAGTTGTCGAGGCTGGCAGAGACTTAAGTCGTGTTTGATGCTCTTGTCCAAAGATAGGAAAGACGGCCTCGACATTGTCAACGAAGAAACCACTACCGAGACTTAGATTGCCGGGTAACGTAATTTGCACTGTTGAACGTTCTGTGCGGCTGATGACATCTTCGGTTAGTTGCGGTGAATCTATGCTGTAAACAGGATCCACAAACTGAGCGTTCTTTTGTAGAGACGGTTTTGGATAATGTTTCGCATTCATTTCAGGCAAAACTACCCAAAAAACACTGTTTTGATGTGCGAATTGCTGTCCCGAGATTTTTACATCAACATATATGCCAACAGTTACGGTCGGTGTCGATGGTGAAATATTCAAGTCAAATGCACACCGATAGTTAAAGGAACTCATTTTGTCAGAACAAACAGGTTTTGAGATGCTGATATATTTTCCGCTCCAGCCGTGTTCATTGTCCCCCATGAGGTCATTTTCAGGAATTTCGGGCCATGAACCATGGACATTGACCATAAGGTCTGTCCCTTGAATAGGATGACTATAATACTGTTCAACCCTCAGCGTGCGAACGGATGCTGATGGCCGTAGTACCGCAGGAATGCCAGGTGGATAAAGAAATTTCTCTGCTGGATTATTACTGACTTGCCACATCACTGAACTCGTCAGACGGAGAGGCATTTCGGCGGCGTTAGATAATTTCGCCATAGAAAATGACTGGCTAAGACCAAGCATCAGCAAGAGAGACAATTTTGTTGTTCGAGCGTCAGAAATCCATTTCTTTGCAGGAACTGTAAAAACGCATGGGCGCTTCATGACGGATAATCCTTTTATCCATAAGTCAAAAATTCAAAACGGGTAAATTTTCGGGAAACTTCTGGTGAACTATAACTCCATTTAATTACTCTGTGCAACAACTGAACACTTTTTAAGTCTAAATGACCTGGTATCAGCATCTTTCAAAGGGTTCCTTTGACAATTTCCGAAACATTTTTTATAGATGTGATTAAAGAATGGGCGGGGACTACTTATGGATCCTATCGAATCTGCCATCAAGCTGGCTCGTGAATGCCATACGAAAGTTGCGTGGGAAGACTTTTTGTCGACTTATGGCGATCTTTTGGCAAGTTGTACTCAACCGCGGCTTGTCGCAGAAATTTTTAAGCGCCTTGAAGAAGATCCCCAATCTCTAAATTATAACCCCAATTTGTGGGCCGCTTTACTGCAAGGCAGCATGGCTTCTTGGAGCCTTGAAGTGGGTTGCCGTATTGCGGAGTTCAGTAAGCGTCTGCCGGTGGCCGCCGTAGCTGTGGCGGCGTCTCAGGTGCTTCTGGAGGGTGGTTATCCGGCCGCTAGCCGTGAATTAGCTCAAAGGGCGATTAGGGTTTCGACTCTATCATCCAAGGAGCACCTCCAACTCGACATGATGATCGCGTCTAGCTTTGCGGAAGAAGGCAAGGTTGAGAAAGCTGTGCGGATTTTAGGTAAAATTGGGCCATCAGTTCGGGAGTCAGATCTATCGTTAGCAGATCGTGCCGATTTTTTACATCGCCTTGGTCGATTAAACTACTTTATTGGCCGTTATACAGATGCCGCTAAAGCTTTCGAAGAGGCAGCGCCGTTATTTTTACAACTGAAAGATTGGGAAACAGCTGCCCGCTCACTTTTCAATGTCGGGGCCTGCTATCAAAATAGCGGTGAAGGCATGCAGTCAGATGCCTTTCGAATGGTTGAAGAATGCCGTCGTTTGGCGGTCGAGCACAATTTGCCGGGGCCTTTATCTCATTGTGAATCTTTTTATGGTCTTGAGGGGTTCCATGCCGGAAACTTTGCCTCGGCGCGTGACCATTTTCGCCGAGCGTTAAGCGTGCTGCCTGCGAACGATAAGAGTTTTAGACGTTTGCACATTTTATCGATGTTGAGCCTCACCTATTTCTGGACCGGAAAATATGCATTGGCTCGGAAGTTTGCCGAACAGACGCTTAGTTTGGCAGCGCTTGATGAAAGCGACCGCTTTAAGGTGCGCTACCGCGCATTGGAAGCAGAAATGCTTTGGGAAGAGGGCAAGATTCCAGAGAGTATGGAGATCTTACAGCGCTCCCTAGAGCCGTTTGATGCTCCCGGCATTCATACCTTGGAAGAGCTTTTAATGCTAACGAGGTATAATGTTCAAACCGCGATTTGCGGTCGTTCTATGCCAAATGAAAAATACAAAATTGCCGAGGGGCTGAGTAAAAATAAAAACAGCTGGCTCGAGTATCAATATTCTAGGGCGCTGCTAAAAACAAATTCCGCAAATACGCTCGAGTCGTCTAAGGCTTTCCAAGAATGCCTGATTATGGCTCGAAATATAAATGCACAACAGTATGAGGCTCTATGTCTCATCGGATTGATCAACGATTGTCTGCGACGCCATGCAGTAAGCGAAACACCAAAGTTAATCACTGAGCTCGAAATAGTCGCGTCGAGACTAGGCGACTCTCCCATGAAACCGCGTTTGCAACTGATCTATGCTGGAATTGCATATCAAGAAGGTGATTTTGAACGCTGTGTGAAAATTTTGACAGCAGTCGAAAAGATGTCAGCGGTAAGTTTTCCCGATATGTTTGCAGTTCAGTGCTGTCTTGCAACGATTCAAGGTCATTCACCTCGTCTCACGCATGAATGGCAGATCGATCTGGTCGCCCGTTTCGTTAGGAATTATTTTGCCCCTAATATTGCGATCCCAGAACCCAGAGTTTTCGTGATATCGAATCACTATACGGTCAATTTGGAAAAACATCCCGCCCTAGCGGAGCTTTTAACCTATTTAATTGATCGCCCGATCACCGGTGCGACTCCGGCAAATGTTCAAGTCGATGTTTGGAAGCAAAGTGTCAATGCCCAGGGTTGGCAGCAAAAAATTCGCAATGCGATTATGCGGCTTAGGGATTTGTTTCCCTATTCAATAGCACCGATTCTTTTGCATGATGACTCGGGTATCAGATTTTTTGCCAGTGCCATTAGTTTAAATCATCAATCGAATGATTTGTTGTCTGATGATGTAATTGCTAAAAGAATACTTGCAGAGTCGCCATTATCCAGTCAGCAATTAAGTGACCGCATGGGGATTTCTTTGGCGACAGCTAAACGTATTTTGAAAAAGCTAAGTGAAGATGAGGAAGTCAAAGTCGAAAAGCATGGCCGGAACGTGTTATACGCTGTCATGAAAAATCGCCACCCATCATTACACAGTCAAACTCTGCATTAGTTTTCATTATTGGCTGCAACGTTGACTATAAATTGCATAATTTAAGACATCGCTCTCCGTGCAAATACCAGGATTGTTGCCTGAGACGGAGGATACCATTCCAGCAATACAAGTTATCAGTGACCCGGAATAATTATGGCGACAAAGCTACTGAGCTCCACAAGCGATACCTTTACTGACGGCCGTCTGAGTGCTCTGCAAATTATCTGGTAAAGCCGTGACTAGCCCGCACCAAGCGCTAATTTCAGCTGGACTGTAATTAGATTTTAAATTCAGACCATCCGAAAGAGAACCAACGCGAATTGGATGAATTTCGGACGAAAATAATATCTCCCCTTTAGATCCAGTAAGCACGCCAGTAATCCGGCTGCTTGAGCTCTCACCAATGGAGTAAAAGTAGCGCTGATAGGGTGAGGTGGTTTGTAAGACATCTGTTGTGCGTGACCCTAGAGGTTGGCCAGAATTATCGGCAATCGAGAGTTTAAATACACGGTTTGTTAAATCGATTTTTGCTTGAGTTTGAGTATCATAAATACCGCAACCGTAACCGCTTTCACCAGCCTTGATATCTGGAATATTGTCTTGCACGCAAGATAGATATGCGCCTGTTACTACTTGAGGTTGGGTGGCGTCGGGGCTAGTCGAGTTTGTGTCTTGGGGTTTAGATTTCTTAGCTTCTTTTTTTTCGTCTGAGCCGCCTGATAGGCCATTAGTTTCCGAACAAGCAGTAGCTAGCAATAAAAAAGATATTGCGATGGTCATACTAAATGTTTTGTTCATCTTACCCACATCGCCCCCAAATCATTTCTTACTGCAACCTTCATAAACCCAGATCGGCTACTATCTGTATCAAGATGAGCTAAAAATATAAGATACTGATATTTAAGATGTAATTTTGGTAAAATCCATCTTTTTAAGAGAGGAGGGAGCCTGTAAAAGAATGGGTTTTATGGCGAGGTCCCGCAAGATGGAACTGCAAAATCTTTCACGATAGCCATATGTTGCATATTGAAAGAGCCGCTATCATCAACTAGCGCGGGTTTGACAATGTCTGCAGGTAAGGTTCATTTTGATCTTTCGTATTGAAGTCACCACCTAAAACGACGAAGTCGTTTGGGGTGACATTTTGGTGTATATGGTATTTTAAAAATCGCCGGTAGAAGTTTTGACAGGTTGGCTATTGCAGAGGACTCAAAGCCTTTGTATTAGCGCACATTAATTGGTCGTTGGACGACTGCCTGCGGCATTACTAGATGGTATCGTGAAATCACACAGGCCAGTAATTTTCATATATGATGACGCCCCGGCCTTGGAAAAATCGATCAAGAGCTTACGGGTACCTTTTGGTAATACAGGTCTAAACGAGCGAATCAAATCGCTACTAGGACGGGTGGTTTCTCTCCTGGGATCCTTGTCGCTAGAGGTACTCAAGCGGCATGAGCTAAGTATGACTTGCTGCTTCCCTTGCGCATCGATGGCTACAAGACGAACTTCATCTGGTGTTTTATAAGTGGCAAGATCGACTTCCATTTTAAAAGTTTGGGAACCAACGGCACTGTTGCTTACATCGAGTTGTAACGTGCGACCAAAGTCATTAAATTCGATCCCAGATCGACAGGTTGATGGGACCGTTTGCGTCAGCGTAGTCTGTACTGGTGGTAGAACTGCAATAGATTTTTTGGGGTTATTACCCTGACAAGCAGAATCAATTGACGCCAATGCATCATCAACAGGAACATCGGCGACAGGATCAACCGATGGTGTTGGCGAAGTGGATGCTATTTCCGCGGGAGATGCAGTTGGAGTCGCGTTTGTGGGCGTTTCGCCAGTTTTGGCGGCCACTTGTGGTTTATTGGGGCCTCTGTGGGCCGAACCAGAATCAGAGCAACTAGAAATCATTACCGTGGTAAAGAATAGACTTTGAAAAATGGTGTGTTTCATAGACATAGAAGCTCTCCACGGTCGTAAAATTGCTATTGATAAAATACATCGCCTTTATCAGCCCTTACAACATTTTCGGTCAATTTTTTATAGACCTGAACAAATCTTATAACTATATGAATATACTGGAAATTAACCGGGTTATATTGGGGGATCATTCTGGTTTTCGATCAGTTCCTGGCTTGGCCGAGACTTCTATCTCGAGAGCTGTTTTATCTAGATCTATCGTATCTGAAGGATTCTGTGGATGTGACGAGGATGCCGATAGCCGTTTTAAATACTCTCGGCCTTTCGCAAACTCTGTTCCTCCCGCCTTTGCTGATTGTTGGAACCAGTCTATAGCCTCCGCTTTTTTGGACCAGCGCAAGTATCCAAGACCTAAGTTGTACATTAGTTTTGATTGCGATAGAGAGTCATGCATAAATGCTAGCGCTGCTTTGTACTGCAGTATTCCTTCTTCTTGTTGGCCGGATTTTACGAGCGAAATTGCAACTAGATTGAGAATACTAGCAAACGAGCTTGGAAGTGTATTAGCATCATTTGTAACTAGGAATTTCTGCATATTATCGGCGACTAAAATACCGGATTTAGCCGTCGCTTGTTCGGAATCAATTTCTAATGCATTTAAAAAAATTGCTCTTGCTTCTTCAGGGTTCTTTTCAGCGAGGTTTATTTCTCCGATAAGAAGGAGACGCTCAACATTCTTCATAGAAAATTTATGATTCTTAATCAAATTCAAGGCTTCGTTATGCTTTCCTCTACGATGCAGGACTTTTGCAAGCTCCATGATCGAAGTGGTGTTTTGATCGTCCAGTTTCAGAGCGTCATTTAGTACACGTTCAGCATCGTCATAATGCTCGATCTCAATCAATTTTTTAGCGGCCAAATTCAAAATAGGCAGCGCATTTGGGGCAGATTTAATCAGCGCATCAAGATCAGACTTTGCTTTGGTAGGATTTGGTTTAAGACTCTCGGCAATATCATTGAGAGCGTCACTATTGGTTTGGTACCAAACCCGCTCATTGAGTAGTAAATCAAACTTGAGTGAGAAAGTCTTAATCGAGAATTCACCATCTACGAGGCCTGTTAGGGGATAGTCTTTGAGAAGGATAAAATTTTCTTTTTGTATCAGTTCAGAAACGACTAATACAGGGACACTCTGATATCTCGAATCTTGTTTTAATCTATTAAATAGTATTAGTCCCGAAGTTTTTGGTAGTTTCCATTCTAAGATCACGAAATCAAAACCACCGTCTTTTAAAGCATTCCAAGCCTCGTCACCGTCATGAACTATTCGCGGTGATGTTACATCATGATCGGCAGCTAGGATTTCGCTAATGTCTTTGCATTGGCTTGAATTGCTTATTGCAATCAAGACGGATTTTGGCGGCGACGGCTTTTTGACTTCTGTATTCATGATGATGCTATCGGTTTTTTCGTAAGAAACTTAAAACAATTAGAACATTGTGCTTTTAAAATGAAATTTCAATTGGTGTTTATCAAAATAATGTAAAATTTCTTCGCAAATTTAAATAATTGAATTAAATAAGACCTGGCTACGGCTTGAGCATATTTGGAATGAAATGATTAAAGGATGGGCTTAGTAATCATATTACTAGAAAAAATTCACGATTTCTGAAATCAGCGGTTATAATTTCAGGATGACCCGACCTTCATTAAAAGATTTGAAATTACCAGTTGTCCTCGTAGAGAGTGCGGACTCAATTCGTGGCTTGATGAGTAACGTGTTTAAGCAATTTGGTTTTCCAAGTGTGATGGCAATTGCAAAGCCAGAGGACCTGCTAAGTCTTATTGCTTACGAAAAAGTCGGCTGGATCATTGGTGGTCCTAGCTTGGACGCAAATCCAAATTTAATGCATATACTTTCGTTAACGTCGACTCACCCCGCCCTTCGCGATGTCTTAGTATCTTTCTTCTTAGAAGATACAGAAAAAGTGATTCTGCCTAAGGCATTTGAGATGGGACTTTTATCGTACCATCCAAAAAATTTCACACCGACAGCATTGACTGCCGAATTTAATGCCCTCTTTGATTCATTGAAGCAAATGGACAATGAAACCGCTGAATATAGTTCACAACAACTTCGCAGGTATCTTCGAGAAACAAACAAAGGCAATGATCTAGTTGCTCTTGAAGAAAGTTTTTCAGCCTTAAGATCAAGCTCGCCGTTACATCTTAAGTATCTAGCAGAGGCGAACGCCATTGCTGGAAAGAAGGAACTCGCCCAGTCGCAGATGCAGCAAGTGATAACCTGTTTTCCTGAAATGAAGGAAAGCGTCGAAAAAAGTGCCGTTGAAGTTCTCGGTCAGGACTGGCAGGCGGGTCTGAATTCAAAATCGATCTTCGGTGATCTGGTTTGCCATATTTTGACGGGACAACCTACACTCAATGATCAAATCAAAGCTGCATTCGATGAACTAGGGATTGCGAACACCGCCGTTTACTCTTCTGGCAAGGAATACATTGAGACGGTTCGCAGTGGCACTAAACCTCATGTTTTATTGTTCGACTGGAATCTTGCTGATACCGAGAACGTAATTTTGATTCAAATGTTGCAAGAGATCGAAGGCTTCGACGCGAATATTCTTATCTTTAGTGATTTTGTTGATCCCGTAGCCGATAAAGCAATCTTGCGCGAGCTTGGAGTTTTTGGAACGGTCAAAGCACCCATAATAAAGGAAGCTGTTGGCAAGGAAATCCTACGTATTTCGCGAGAAATGTGGTTTCCAAAAGCTGGAGAAACACTCGAGTTCAAGCTTCGTATGAGTATTAAGCGCGGAGACATCAGTACCGCAGAGCAAGTTCTGGCTGGCGCACTTCAAAGTCCCGATGTTTCCGAAGGGCAAAAATTATTTATGTCGGCGCAGGTTCAGTTCGCTAAAGGTGATGTCAAGCGTGCAGCAAAAGAGGCTATGAAATCCGTAGAGAAGATGGGCGACAGTATTGCGACACTTAATTTTCTCGGAAAATGTATGATGATTTTAGGGAAATTTGAAGTTGCGGTTTCTTGTTATGATAAGGCCAATGAGTTGGCACCAGGCTCTATTGAGAGATTATGCCAACTGTCTATGGCAAAGCTTGAAAGTAATGACGCTTCTGGCGCAGAAGTTGCGATAAGCGAAGCAAAAGCTATTGCTCCTGATAGCCAGACGGTGGCGGTTACCGAGGCCACGCAGCAGCTTCGAACCGGTGATGTAGAGAAGGCTCGAGGAACACTTAGTCAGTTGAAATCTCATCTTGGTGTGGGATCGACTTTGAATAATTCAGCGGTAGCTAATGTGAAGGCTGGTAAGTTAACGGACGCATTTCAACTCTATGAACGTGCGGCAGAAGCGTTGCCAGATAACATGAAACAGATTCGCGGAGTTATTCAGTATAATCACGCGCTAGCCATTGTTAAATCTAATGGTGACCTGGGAAAAGCGAGTGAATTGCTTGGGCTTGCAGTAGAAACTACGACGTCTGAAGCGATTCAGAGCAAATCAAAATCTCTTTTGAAACGTCTTAAAGAAGCGCAAGACTCCGGTGAAAGCATTAAGCTGAGTCAGGCGGCAGTCGCAGAAGTATCGGTGGCGGTTGGTGAAGAAGTAGATGTTGACGAACTTCTGATAAGTAGTCCGGCAATTTTTAGACCGGGCGATAAAGGTTTGTTAGGTATTTTCGTCCAACAAAGTGAAGTGGATCCAATCTTGACTAAGGCTTTAGCGAATCCCCCGCGTTTTGTGTTCCGTAAGGCAATCGAGCGAGCTGAGTCGCTTGCGATGAGCAATATGGGCCGTGGGTGATAGGCGATGGCACACATTATTGCTTGTGATGATGAAATACAGATATTGGACGTTCTGAAACAGTTCCTGATGATGTCTGGTCATACGGTTGAGGTGACGACAGATTCTACTGCGGTGATGGCGATGATAGAGCGACGCCCATGCGATCTCGTCATTCTCGATTATCATATGGACAAGATGGATGGACGAGCCCTACTTGCAGAAATCCGCAAAAAATACTCACCGGTGGAAGTACCGGTGGCATTCTTATCTGGTGAAAAAGAAAAATCATTTTTGCAAGATATCGCTAAACTTGGAATCTCCGCCTTTTTCCTGAAGCCACCGAACTATGCAGCACTTGCTGAGCGTTTAAAAACAATTCTTGCTCATCGTCTTGAAACCACAGATGTGAGATCGATGTTGCTATCATGTAACATTCCTGACAAGGATCTTTACAAGGCTCCTGGCTTGACAGCCTTTAAAGAGCGAAAAATGCCTCTTTTCGAAGTGAATTTTAAAGGACGAGTGTACGTAGTCGCACAAATAGGAAATTTACAACCGCAAACGATTGCTCAAGGTCATGGTCCGGCGCTTATTCGCGAATGTAGAATTATGAGTTTGTTTGGCTCGACATGGTTTCGTGTCTGGCCAACTTCGTGGATGATTGCGGCCGCAAAAAGAAGCGCCTCACCTTTGCCCGCTGTGGTTCCTAAGAAGGAAATGGATGCCATCTTCGCTATGGTAAATAAAGCTTTAGAGGCTTAGATAAAGCCTCTAAACGCTGTTTTAAGGATTTACAGTGATGTCTTGCTGCACCGGAGTCGCATTCCCGAGCTGTAGGAATGTTGGGATAGAAACCGGACTTGTAAGTTTTTTAGCGTTACTTCCAAGTGGCAAGAACAATCGATTACTGACATCAAGTCGCAGGCGAATCGTTGCCAGCTCTGGAACAAATGAAAGTGACTGAGTCTCCCAGTGTGCATAGGACGAACCGGTTTTACCAAATAGATCGCTTCCTGGCACCGACTTCAATGTGTCATTAATTTTGTTAGTGCTACCGTCGCTGACCGATAACTGATACGCCATGGGTGATGTCAGTGAATCAGTAACTGCGTTTAGGTCAAATTTTAGTGGCTGATTGGTGATAGCCTTAGGATTGCCAAGGCAGTCCGTTAACTGAAGCTCGTAGTCCAAATACTGCGAAGCAGTATTGACTTTAATCGATGTTGAAATGAGGCGAGCAAGGGTAATGCCGTCTCCAACGCAAGGGGTTGGTGTTGGTATAGGAGTTGTTGGTGGAACGGTGGGCACTGGAGTCGGTGTCGGTGCAGCGGCCTTCTTTCCGTCATCACCGCTGAAGTCATTTGTCTTACAAGCACCAACGAATACGGCCACGATACTTAACTGCAATATGAACGGACGGACTTGCATAGCTTCACCTCTAAAATGATCTTAACTACCAGTTCTGGCTTTTATCGGCTTTTTGACTCGGGAACTTGAAGATTTACAATTAAGTGAGTATATACAGTACCATATATGGGTTAAAAACGAGTCGGGACGTAACGCATGTTGTAAATAAGCGGCATCGCAAGTTATATTGAGACAATGAATACGTTAATAACTGAGATTCAAATCAGAGCGGAACTAGAGAGACAATGCGGTCATCTGGTCAATTTTGCGTATCTTCTTGGATCTGCTGGAACTGAACGGTTTCATGCGGAAAGTGATATCGACCTGGCCGTTCACTGGAAAACTATTCCCCAGTTCTCTGATATTCTCAAAATTACCAGAGAGTTATCCAATGTTTTTAACCGCGAAGTTGATTTTGTTTCGTTAAATACGACTGACCTTATTTTTTCGCGCCAGATTTTAGAAACAGGTCGTTTACTTTTTTGCAGCTCTCCAGGTGTTCTTTTGAATTGGAAAGTGGATCAATTATCTCGGTATCCTGATTTTAAATACACTCGGGCGCCCATTGAAAAAAATATTCTCAATAGGAAAAGATATGTCTGAGCTAGATGTTGTTTTATCTAAAATAAATATTATAAAAAATTGTCTTATGGCCATCGAGAAGGCAAGCCTTCGCGAAAAGGATGAAGAATTTAAGCTTTCGATTTATGAACTGAATCTGCAACGCGCAGTGCAGGCTTGCATTGATCTGGCTAATGTTATTCTTGCAAAAGAAGGCCTAGGTCTTCCGAATTCCTATCGCCAGTCTTTTGAAATTTTGCTGAAGCATCAAGTTATTGACGACGAACTGGCAAAAAAAATGGTCGCTATGGTTGGCTTTAGAAATATTTCCGTCCACGATTACGAGCAGATTAAACCCGAAATTGTGCACAAAATAGTAAGTACGCACCTTGTTGACTTCGAAGCATTTTATACGCTTGTATTTACACGCGCGCAAAAATGGTAAATGGAGATCGCGAACAAATGAAAAAACCCGCTGACCTTTTGGGTCGACGGGTTGAATCACTGGTTGGTGGAGGAAAGCCGACACTGGACGAACTATGATCAAGTATCTGAATTCATTAATATAACTATCAATCTTCAAGTGGTTAATTCCACCTTTCTGAAGCATTTGTACCTCGAAAAAGGTCTGACCGCATCTCAAATAGCCACCGAGTACGGTCTTTCTAAGGCAGCAGTGCTGGGGCGGCTGTCGCAGATGAAGATCCGAAATTGTCCCGGAAAGGGTCGCTCAGACGACAACTTTCGGTTCCCTCATCACGTGCCGTTTGGAAAGCGGTTGTTGGACGGGGGCAATAGTAACAGCACCCGCGCCACCGCGTATAACACCCGGTGGCAGCTACG
>CAZUYQ010000042.1:25551-36027 GCA_964624705.1 uncultured Polynucleobacter sp. | reverse complement strand
AACGATACTTTGAAATAAAGTTAGGATCCAAACGTTCGCCATGGCTAAACTTAACCCCATAACAAGTAAAGAGAGGCTCCCCACCGGCAGAGTCTTACTTAAAGAGAAAGCTACCAATGAGAGTCCAACTACTAAGATCGCACGTACAATTTTAGGCCCAAGCTTCTTGCTAAAATGAAACAAAGAAAGGCCAATGGCCCCAGCAATTGCGCCGGCCCCAAAGAACGCTTCTAACGTCGCCAATGCGGATAGATTCAATTTATAGACATGCTTTACATAGAGCGGAAAAATCATTGTAAAGGGTGCGGCAAAAATATTTACGCCAAGAAAGGTGAACAGCATTTGTCGGACAAGATGCTCGCGTTTTAAAATCGTCATAACTGGAGTAGCAGTGTTGTTTGATGCAGAGTCCGTTGATGGCTCCATTTGATTTATATGCACTCCAGATTGAATCCACGCAGCGATAAGATAGCTCACACCGTTCAAGAAGATTAACCCGCCAAGTCCTAGGTAAGAGAAAAGCAGTACCGAGAGAACCGGACCAATGACATTGGAGAATGAAAAACAAGCATCGATCATAGCATTTACTTGCGGCCTTGTTTCATCATCAGCAATCGAAAGAGGTAGCGAAAGAATTGCGGGATTAAAAATGGCCGAACCCAGGTTCATAATAAACGTTAGAACAATGAGAGATTCGACTGGTGGCGTCTCCAGCTGAACAATAAATGGAAACAAGAGAAGAATCATACCGCGATAAATTTCGCTGCCAAGTACCGCTGGTAAGATTTTAATTCTCGCGATGATGCGTCCCGAGAAACCTGCGAGAAAAAGATGCGGCAACCCACCTGCCGCCACAAACCACGGCAACCACTCCGCCGAATACTTATCGGCGATGACCCACATCACGGCAACCAGCATTAACTTATCGCAGATCTGCGAAAGCAATTGACTTGTAACGACACGACGCACATTGGAATTCTTGAGTGGAGCCAATGAAAATAAGGACACAAGAACTCCTTGCGCAGATAAGGCCAGGAAAACAAATTTTGAGTAAATTATATCAGAAACGTCATGCTAGAGCGAAGAAGCAAATTCAATCTTCTTCCGTAGGAATAACGGCAGAGGAAACTTGACAAATCTTTGCAACATCTTGAGGCGCCTGGTGGCGAGCGAGTGCGTTTAAAAAATTTTGATCCTTAATCGCCTTTATGAATGCCTCAAGATAGGGGGCCTTGAGATTGACATAGCGGGACCGCTTTACTTTATCGTCGGTGGAAAGACTGCCTTCACTACATACACCCAACAGATTTGTTTGAGGCTCGCCAGACCCGCTAAAAAGCGCGCCGCCTGAATCACCTTGAGCCGACGTCGATCTCCAAAGTTCTTTACTTATGCTTGCCGAGGACATGTCACCCTGAGGGGCGCCAAAAAACTCTATCATACCCGTTCGCTCAGAATCCGCGGTAGAAATAAGGCGTTTGATAAAATTATGTCCCATCCGTTTGACCTTAGACCCAGGATTTTCAGTATCCGGGATCGCATCATTTCGGCCAAATCCAACAATGGTAAAACCAAGCCCTTCCACAGGTGCTTTCGATTCAAAACTTGCAACTCCCGGAACAACCACCGAATTTGGGAATATCACTGCAGCGATGTCCAATTTGCCACCTTTGCCGCTCGCGTCGCGCGGAACGCATGCGGCAATCGCCTGAATCCCTTTATAAGAAACTCCGATATGACTATCGTTGGTAGCTGGCAGATGCGGCAGGCAGTGACTTGCCGTCAATACCGTCGGTGGATTTGACTGAATAAATGTTCCTGAGCAGTATTTTGATGGCTCTTTACGCAGGAGAACAACTGCGGGATATTTGCTTTCGGAGATAGGGATACCATGAACAATTTTGACTTCGGAAACTTCATCACGTTCTTTACATGCAACAAAAGCAAGTAGGCCGAGTAAAAAAACCATTGATGAGTTTTTTAAGTTCACAGAAAAAATCCACCCCGAAAAGTTATCCACTATCTTTGAGCGATCGCCGGGCACTCTATTGTTGAGATTCTAGCATAAATCGGAAAGTTCTCATGGTTCCGAACACGGTCCTGAGTCATGAACAACGACCACGATTTAAACAGATGCATAACTGAAGCGAACAAATTACAATGTCAAAATGGACTATTCATTTTAAGGAAGAAAAGACATGGCCAAATATTCACCAATGAACATTCTATTTTGCGTTAGCGCTATGGGATTCATTTCCGCAACGGCAAGCGCATATCAATGTCAGTTATCAGTGATTCCCGATGAACCGCGAAAAACATTCTCCTGGGATGGCACTGTACCACAGTCCGTACCCTTTAAATATAAGGGCCAGACTGGATACGTAAATATGGACGCCATCGGCTTACCTGATCATCCCGAATGGTTGTTCAGCATCAAGTGGGCAGGACGAAATTTATTCGCATCATCGCAAAAGAAAGATCTCCGCGACTACAACCTTACCTGGCAAAGCGACGTCGGGCCCAGCAATCAAGGATTGATCTCATTGGCTTGCCGAGCTGCTGCAGAGTAAAAGAATCAGGTTTGAACTTGTGCAATATACGGCAATTCGCGCCAGCGTTGATCAAGATCTAAGCCATAACCAATCACAAACTGATTACTAATTTCGAAACCATAGTAATCAACCTCTACTTCTACTTCCCGGGCCTCAGGCTTACTAAGAAGCGTGCACAATCTTAGAGTCTTTGGCCCACGCTGATTTAGCATCCGCATAATATAATCGAGGGTACGACCTGTATCGATAATGTCTTCGATCACAATGACGTTCTTACCGACAATATCAGCAGTTAAATCATGAGTAATCCGAACTGTTCCGGTCGATTTCGTTCCGCTGTAGCTGGCGACGCCGATAAAATCCATTTTTACAGGTGCCTTGATGGCGCGGACCAAATCGGCCGCGAACATAAATGCGCCCTTAAGGACAACAAGAATCACAACAGGTTCGCCTTTAAGATCAGACGATATTTGTTCGCCTAGAACCGCGATGCGATTAGCGATATCTGCTTCCGAATAAAGAGTTTTAAACTTAATTTTCTCTGGATCAATCGAACTCACTTTAGACTCCTCGCAGAACGTTATAAAATTTGCCAAATCAAAGGTTCAGCAGTCGCATGATCACGTATCGTATATGCAGTGCGTAGCCGACTTAAGGCGGCGTCTATCGTAGCATCACTATTGCCATGAATGACAGCCAGTGGTTCACCCATAGTGACTTTATCACCCACGCGCTTGACCTGGCTTAGGCCGACCGCAGGATCAATCACATCGTCCGTATGACGACGACCACCACCGAGTTCAATCACCGCAACACCAAGCGCGCGGACATCACACTCCGAAACAAATCCGGTCGAAGGGGCCACCAGCGCCTTCGAAATTTTAGCCTTCGCTAATTTTGTTGGATCTTCAAGAACCCGAGTATCACCACCCTGATCACGTATGATCTTTGCGAACAATTCGAATGCACGTCCGGAACTCAAATGATCTTCCAAGTTTTTGCGCATTGCGGCTCGATCGACAGTGGGGTTTGCCAGTGCAATCATCTCTAACGATAAATCGATTGAGAGGTCGCGAGTCGAGGCAGGTCCCTTACCGTGCAAAATTTCGACGCATTCTTCTACTTCAAGAGCATTGCCAGCCCGATCTCCCAAAGAAGACCCCATATCAGTCAAGGCGCAGCGGACACGGATGCCGCTTGCTCGCCCCACCGATGCGATCGATTTAGCCAAATTGAGTGCGTCTTCCTTTTTTTGCATAAATGCGCCGCTGCCAAATTTCACATCCATCACGAGCCCGCCAATGCCCTCAGCAAGCTTCTTGCTCAGAATGGATGCCGTAATTAAAGGGATGCTCTCCACCGTATCCGTTACGTCACGCATGGCATAGAGTCGTTTATCGAGAGGCGCAATCTCCGCGGTTTGCCCCATAAAAAACCCGCCATGTTTGGCCATCAATTTCGTCGCTTCAGCGAATGAAATAAAGACGTTCATTCCAGGGATACTGGCCAGCTTATCCAAGGTTCCGCCGGTATGACCAAGACCACGACCTGCAATCATTGGCACTTTAAGCCCCTCTAAAAGGCATAAGGGCATCAATATCAATGATGTTTTATCACCCACCCCACCGGTACTATGCTTATCGACTACTAGATCCTTAGGCCCATCCCAGGCCATGACAGTCCCGGAGTCGCGCATAAAGAGCGTGAGCGCTGCCGTCTCCTCAGGCTCCATGCCTTTTAATAAAATAGCCATTAGCATGGCTGAAATCTGATAGTCAGCGACCCCACCATGTAGATATCCGCCAAAAAAATCGGCAATATCGCGAGAGGAAAGCTTAATACCAGTCCGCTTCTTTCTAATAATTTCTTGCGGTAACAATTTCATTTTATAGGATTTTATTCTTTATAATAGTATTTTATGACTTGACAATAGCTCAGAAGATGTTACTTTACCGGCCTCTGGCCCTTAAGGGAACAAGTATATTTTGGTACTTCACTCCACTTTCTTTTGTAGAGGAGTTTTATATGGAATTTGAAACAACTACTGACGCTGCCGGTAACCGCGTCAAAAAATTACCGCCTTCCGTGGTTAAAGACATCGAGCTCAAGAACCACGCTCGTCGCCTTGCAAACCTATCCCCCATTCGGATCAAAGTCAGAACATGCATTGCATGTGGCACTCTATTTGAATCTGCTGGCAACCGCACCTGCGGATGCAATACCCGTAGCACAGGCTATATTGCTGGTCGCGAAATCATCTAAGCCGCGAAGTTACGTTTATCGACTCTAAAGAGCCCTCGTATTTTCGAGGGCTCTTTTTATTTATAACTCGACCAAGCCGCAGCAATCTTCTGTAACATGACAAAATAATAATCTTGATCGATAATATCCTCATAGCCTTCCTCAAAACTTTACAAGGACTGCAATGACTATCGACAAACGCGTTCTATTTCGTGTCATAGGAATGGTTTTTTTATTAGGCACTATGCTGTCCTGCAAGTCGCGATCAGATGACGACACAAGTCTAAAGCGCGTCCAACTTTCGACGATAAGAGCGGAACAGCAGGCGAAACAGATATGCCAGACCCAATCTGACAAAACAAATCAGAATCTCTGTTTTTTAAATGAATACGGCAAAGCTCTTTTAAGTCTAAAAACCGATAACGACGATATCAGCGTCATCGTCGAGTCAGAGTTTAAAAAACGCGGGATCACGTCGTTTCTTCCCATGTCTTCCTACTCGATCGGACCAAAGCTTGGCGGCGCATGTTTTAATACCGGGAGTTACCCAGTCGAAAAGGAAACGTTCTGGACGGATCAGGTAGAGTCACTTCGCAAGCAAATCGAACATGTCGCCGAATTTCTTTCGCAGTATCATTTAGACCTAAATGGGACAGATCCATCTATCTTCGGCATCAAAAAAGTCGAGTTATGCCCGATCACCACCACTACTGGCAAAGCCATGTCTTTTCATGGCTCCACGCTTACGATCGGCCTTCCGGTAAAATGGAGCATATCCAGAAGTTATGGTTGGTATTCCTATATGGACCTTAGGAAAATGTGGGATCATGGAGATTTTTTTGAAAAAACTTACTCCGTTAAAAGCGTCGTTATCGATCTTTTTTCTGGCGAAGAAACACCTTTCGTCTGGAAAATCGCAAATCCCGTCGGGATGGCTCGAAACACACTGAGACAGCTACTGCGCACTAAGGGCGAAAGCCTAATTCAAGATCTTAAGAAATTTTCTACAACAGCAAAAGATGCGACACCGGGTAACAGGTTTAATTCTTTAACCTCAGTATTCAAGCTAACGCCAAGTTCTGATTTTGTTCAAAGCCCCTTTATCCCTGCAGTCACGCAAGAAACGAATCCAAAAGTGAGAGAAATTTTTAATGAAGGAATCAATGCGCAAACATCTTTTTTAGATGAATGGCAGTGTCTTGCTGAAAAATTAAAAGACTCTGCAGCGCTAGGAAACGCTGCTGTCGGTGGAATGATGGAAAGCGCAGATACAGTTAACATAAAGTACGATATTAAAGCCGCGTGGGTTGCAGTCGCAAATTTTCACGATATTCAAGTCGATTTCCTGACAGCATTCTCTGAGCATAAAAATTTCATCGAGCTACCAAAACAGAGCTCCAAAGAATTTAATTTTGAAGTGAATGCTTCCGGTAAAGTTGTGGTAGTTACCGGCGATCGCGTCAACGTCAACGCAGCAGTTTCTATTCTGAAATACAGTTTGGAGCGAAGCCTCCATTCTGAGAGCTATTTCGAGGCTGCAAGGAATATTAAAACCATGCCCAAGGAATTTTGGTGCAAAAAATCAACTTGATTTAACTAAATTTTTTGGAAAGTTTTGCCAATTCATCAATGATGACCAGGCAAAATTTTCCTAATGACCAAACGCTATCATGCCGATCTTTTAGCAAATATGCCAAAAGGTCCAAACGATGCCAGATCCGATACAATTTGATCGCAAACCCTACTTTGTCACCTGGAAAGACGAAGCCGGTGAAATTAAGAAAATTCGTCGAGTTCCCCCGCCTAAGCTTCACGAGGCACTGCCGACTGACGTCGTTCAATTAACAAGTAAAAGAAGCGATGATTTTAAAGAAGGTGCGGAAGTTACGGTGAAACACATCAATCCCCGCCATCCAAACGTTCTACAACTTGAAAACTCAGATGGTCAAACTACATTTGTAAACTACACTGATGTGGCACTAAAAGAAAAAATTGCTCTGCGAGATGGAATCCCACGAGAGCAATTGCCAGAACGAAACCGTTATCTACTCTGGCCGTGAAAGATTCGCTAAATGATTCAAGTTCCATTTCGTATGCAATACTTACTTAGCGCTTCGTTGCTATCCGACCCCTCTTTGACATTTCTTAGCTGCACCTGCTGGATAGCCCAACCAAGAAACTTCGAGCCTTCGCCAAAAACTTTAGCTCTAAAAAACTGATCACCATTGCCATTTGGTCCAGCATCATAATAAGTAAAATCAAACGATTTTGAAGTCACATTACGAATTTGTGGATAGCCGGCTGGCTCCCAAATAATGCGTTTGTCGGTTTTATCGCCACATCTAATAAGACGTTCCATCTCAACGCGACGTGCACCGGACTGAAATTTTGCAATTAAAGTAAAAGGTGAACCAGCATCATAAGTTAAGCGACCATCACCCGTTTCTAGAGTCGTTGCGCTGGCGGCTCCAGATTCATTAGCGACATAAGGGTAAAAAATCGACTCATCGAAATCAGAAATATCGCCCCAGCGGTAATTACCTGCTGGTTGATTTCGGAATAGAACTCCAGCATCACCACTCGTTGCGACACAAGCAGCGATATTCACGCCTTCTGGGCGCTCTAAGGCACCGCAAACTTCACGAATAGCTGCGCCAAGGAGACGTAACTGATAAGAAGTAAGCCAGAGTGAGTTTGCATAAGACCGCATTCCATCGACGTATCGACCACTATTTCCAGCCAGCATGATCACAATGCGATTCGTTACTATTTCGGTCTTGCCGTTAACATCAGTCAACTCCACTGGCTCACTATGTCGAGCCATCTGCAGAACAAGCAATCCCTCGGGTGCAGCGGTCTCATCTCTCGGAATGATATAATGTGCAGAAAGCCTAGCACTGCTCTCACTTCTCTTTTTTTGAAGATCAACGCAGGTAGAAAGGGAAAAAGGACAATGAATGACTTCTACGCGTTTTGGTTGATTCACACCTTCAATCGGTTGAGCCGACGTTAAAGAAAAGAGTGAGGCAAGATGGATATCTGCAGAATATTTATCAAGTGCTAGATCCTGTTGCAAATTTTTTGGCAACTGGTCTTCTTTAATTTCCGGGGTTTCTTTTTCCAGCTTAACAATTTCACCAGTCTCGACATCCTTTATCTCGAAGCCTTTATTCAGGGTGGTAATCATCTCGTGAGCAAATACCGACCAAAGGTTTCGATGCAATTGATCCCCACCATGATGAAGTTCCGCGAGACGCCAGATCCAGCGGAATTTTTCTTCAGGGGTCACTGCATTCACAGGCAGTGCATTAGATTTAAATTTCTCTTTCAGAAATTTTCCATAGGCCCGCACTTGTGATTCGAGCGCTCCAGCAGGAGCAGCGCTACCGGCACCAACGTCCTTTGTAAGCGCTAGGTCATTAAATGACAAACCGAAGGCCGAATCACCAAAATCGATACCAGACTGGCCGCCACCTAGATATAAGGCCGACGAACGTTCTGGGCGTAGGCCACTCTCGACATATCCCACTGCCATCATAAGACGCATAGGTACGCCACTTTCAACCGAGGCAGAAAAGAAAGCCGATTCAATTTTGCCACGTGGTGTCGAATCGTCATCTGATTTCTTCCCGCTACCACAGGCAGTAAGCAATGACATACTAGCAGTAACTGTTGTCCAACAGACGAAGTTGATCCATTTCATAACGCACCTCTAATCGAAGATTATGATCATCTGTTTCAATTATATGCTAAATTTCGCCGGGAATAAAATGCCGCTAGCGTCAAAGAACCATCATGAAGATTCCCAGAAGGGCAACGATCAGACTCGCCACACTAGACTTACGCATGGTATGACCAAAAATGACAACATCAAAGATCACAATCCACAGCGGATACGTCGAGTTGATAGCGAGAGCAATCCCGACTGGAGCATGGGTCATTCCATAAACCATCAGCATTAAGCCAAGAAAACTGCCAAGAAACGCCGCCAAAGTTAAATGCCATATGAACGGAGTTCTGGCGGTTACTCTTACAAATCCCTGAAATGTTCCTCCGACACGCCACCATTCATATATTCCCAGGACCAGCACTGGTAGCCACATCCGCAGAGCCGAACCTTGGGCAACAGGAACTCCCTCTAAGGGTTGCCTGGACAACAACACTCCAACTGCCTGACACAATGCCGCAACCACCGCACAGATAACACCAATTTTAAGTGCCTTAGGCTCTGCACTAATGGCGGTGGACCGTCGCTCAAACCAGACCATGGCTGCAACACCAGCGCTTGTAATAATCAAACCAGTGATCTTTTGTGCGGATAAAGTTTCATCCAGAAAAAGCCATGCACCGATTGCAGTGAGTGGCGGGGCGGCACATTGAATCGCAGATGTGAGCGGCCCACCGATCTTGGGTAAAGCCATAAAAAAGGCTGAATCACCAACAATGATACCGATAATTCCTGACACCGCGAGAACTGAAATTGCAGTCCACGAAACGATTTGCCATTCGCCAAAGCCCCAAATAACCATCGCAAAGAGCAGCATTGCGACTGCGCCTTTGTAAAACGTCAGCCATGTTGCCGAGGCCTGCCGGCCATACCTACGAAATAGCATGACCGAAAATGACCATGTAAGCGCCGCACAAAGGCTCGCTAATTCTCCAACCCATTGACCCGTCAAATTCATGACACCCTTTGCCCCTATTTGGTTACGCAGCTAAACAATTCTATAATTAAAAGTGGATAAATAGCTAAAGGTAGGGCTTATGAAAATAGCAAATCCCAAACGAAGCAAGTGGCAGTTGTCGACAGCAGCGGTTGTCTCGGATGCTGGCAATCTGCATATGCATTTAAAAGAACTAGTGCGTTCCATGGCTTGGCGACTCGACGATCCTCCTGCTGAAGCCGATCTTGCACTGGGCTTTCTCGAAAACGGGACATCTTTTCTATTTGTTGTCGATGACACAAAGACACTATCAGCATACGAGTCGATACGCGCTATAACTTCTCATCCTGCCGGTCGTCTCACACCTATCGTAGCACTTCTATCGGAAGTCGCAGCTACAGATACAACTGTTTATCAACGCGTACTGCACGTATCTGTTGCAAAGAAACCACTGACACCCAATCAATTTCTTCCCGCTTTCCGTGAATGCATTAAGTTATGGGAAACGCCTCTTTATATGGCAATGCGACGCTGTGGTTACGGCATACTTAATGGCGAGATTGATCAATCCATCCCCATTCTCAAAAAACTGATGGAAGTTCCCCAGGCTGTCCCCTACTGCGCAGAAGCACTTGTGCAAATTTTAGTCGCAAAAAATGAATGGAAAGAAGCAGAAGCGATACTTATGTCCACCGTAAAAATGTTCCCTCGCATGCCCTCGCTGATGATGACTGTAGCCAATTTTTATTTATCTGGTGGTATGCCAGCTCACGCTCTAAGATTCTTCACGAAATTACGAGGTATATGCAATAATACGCCGATGTTTGCATTTGATATTGCTCAAGCAGCTCTATCCTTAGGACAGTTAGACACAGCCATTGAAGCTCTTACCGAATGGAATAAATATCGCCCCGGCAATGATAAGGTTGTTCAGTTTATATCTCGTTTATATATTTCTGATGGTAGAGAGTCTCAGCTTGAAAAGCTCTTAAACATGAATAAGAACAATGTCAAAAAAC
>CAZUYQ010000042.1:7800-25541 GCA_964624705.1 uncultured Polynucleobacter sp. | reverse complement strand
AAAACTTCAAGAAGCTTGGGAAAAGGCAGAAGACTCGACGAACTCTCTATCCCAAAGCGCTTAACAATAAGGAATGCCCTCATGGTGCCCATAAAACCAAAGGTGCTATCACTTCGGGATCTCAGCAGAATCCTAAGGCCAATTACTTCCGATCAACTTACACTGCCTGAGAGTTGGACTGAGCTTTTAAACGAGTTTGAAGATGCTGCTAAGGACGGTGCTACTGGTGTCGTTATTATCAATGGCACCTCCGGATCTGGCAAAACATCATTCACAAAAATTTTGCAGAAAAACCTTACAAAGCATGAAGGAATACACTGTTTATGGGGAACAGTCATGGAACCCATTTCGACTTCCGGTTGGTTGATCCCCTTTCTGAGCGATATTGTCGGTGGCCCTAGTTCACAGCAGCTGACTGCAAGAGCCGTTATGAACCGTCTTTCCGATTTATGTCCTAAAGACGGATCGACTTCGCTGCTACTGATCATCGATGGCGCAGATTTGCTCACATCTGAAGCTTTAATTGCCGATCTCGGTGGACTTCTCGCGATGATTGAGGAGTCTGGAACTCGTCTTTTAACGGTCATAAACGCCAATCAAAGCACAACGGGAGCCTTGCTATCAGCTCCTTCCCTCCATAATAAAAGCATCATGGTTCGTTCACTGCCGAAGATCGCAGATTCCGATCTAAAGCACATCCTAGAGAAGAGAATCGAACTCGGCGAAATTGACAATCATGAACTCAAGAAACAATTGAGTTCTGTTATTGCTAAATCTCGTGGCATTCCTTCTCTAGCTTTAAAATATTTACTCGATATGGTCTCGATAGGTGTTCATGTCGAACCTCTTAACGCACCGAAAACGAAATCAAGGACCCATTCTCGCAAAAATAGCTTCGATACCGATAGACCAACGTATGATGATCTCCTCACGATCAAAAAATCGGGATCATAAAGCGCTGGAACTTAGGACATGTAAGAGATATGCAACGTCGTCGAAATAAAACTGCAGTTTTTCTCATCGTATTGGCTCTACTTGCCTACGTTGCGAACCTGGCAATCGACAATCCTTACACTCATACTTTTGTGAATTATTATATTAATGAAAAGTTTCTGACTCAGTTACCCGTACGTGCCGAATACCAGTCCATGCGCTTGCAACTCTTTCCTCCTGAGGTGCAACTTTTTGGCGTAAAGGTCTCAAATAAGCAAGGAGATCAAACTACCAGCGAGCTCCTGTCATCCTCACAGATATCTTTTAAAGTCGGAATATGGTCGCTGTTTCTTGCCAAACCTCAAATTGGTGATCTCGAACTTCATGACCTCAATGCGACCTGGCCACCACCACCAGAGCTCTTGGCTGCCCTCAAAGCCCTCGAACCCAAAACCCCAAATCAAAAAGAAACGCCTGCTGCCTGGCCTCCGAAGCAGGATCCACCTCTTTCATCATTAACCATACACAACGCAGCACTCCGCCTCAAGTTTGACGGCGTCGCCATCAATGCCGAGCAGGATCCCAAAGAGATCACATCTATAACGACCGAAGGAATGGAGTTACAAATTGATTTCCGTGGTTGGCGTGAGATAAAAATTTCGACTTCCATCGACAAACTAAATCTTGCCGATCGCAGCATGTCTTATTTTGAAGATGCAAATTTGAGCCTATCCGGGACTCTAAGAAGCGGTAAATTTACCTCAAATCAATTCTCGATCAAGTCACCTAGGATTGCCTCTGACGGCAGCCTTGACATTGGCCTTGAAACGGAAGGCCCCCAGCATTACATAAGTAATGTTCGCATTGGCGGTGATGTCGAAGCTCGAGCCGATTTTTCCGTGCTTGGATCATTTATTGATTTAGCTGGGACTCGGGGGATGCTTCGCGGTAAAACACGCTATGACATCAAGATTCCTGTATTAGAAGATAAGGCTGCAACCCTCGATATTAAAGGTACGGCGACTTCCGAAAATGCCGCCATTTATGATTTCAATCTTTACCAATCAGAAGCTGATTTCAGCATCGATATGGATGGAATGATTTTCAATGACATCAGGATTAAATCCCAGGGAAAAGTCTTCAGTAAAGGAAAAGGAAAACTTTTATTTAACTCAGAGCTAGGATACGATTTTCATCTTAAACCAGAGGGTTTACCGCTTGATATGTTACTTGGCATATTTAACGTATCTTTTGATTTCTTAAATTTAAAAATGAACTCCGAAGATTTAAGTATTCAAGGTCGCGGCGATCCATTTCGCATGACGGTAACTGCTGATACATCGCTACGTGATATCAATTTACCAAATATCATTTATGATCACAGTAAGTTTCCGCAGCCGCCGCAGTGCAAATTAAATCTTAATCTTGCAATTGATTCCAAAGAAATTAAATTTGATGGCACTCAGGGCAGTTGTCGGACGGGTGAATCAGGAGGAGACGTGAGTTTTCCTCTAAATATTTCAGGAATAACGATCTTCAATGATAAACGAGGTATGGATCTATCTTTTAGCTCACCCCGAGATTTCAATCCAGCCGTGCTCAACTACTTTTCTCAAACTGATCTTTCAGGATCGGGAATTATGTCAACACGCGTTCATGGTTCTTATTCTGATATTAAAATTAATACTGATATTAATATCGATAATTTCATGCTTGGCAGTGTTCAGCTCGGTAAGTTTTCTGCATTTACTAAGGTCGACGGCAGTGAGCTTTCCTGGCAGAACCTTAGTCTTTTGCCGCATTCCGGTGGAATTCTTTCTTCTCCCAACGGAACCTTACAATTAGACGACACGCTAAAAATGAAAGCCGATCTTCATGCGGCTGATATTGACAAAACCATTGTCGAGGGTGTGATAAAAGAGTACGCGGGACCAAAATCTAAATTACAATTTCAATTAAAACGGTTGGAGGCGAAGTTTGATGGCGATATTCGTAAACCCCTTCTTAACCACGGTGACACTAAGTTCGAGATAAACTCGATTTTGCAAAACGAACAAGAATATGCGTCCTCACTCAGTGCTACCCTGCGATCATCTCAAGACAGCTTACGCATTTTGGAAGGTAAGTACGGAATTGGGACATTTCTCGCAAATTTTGACGCAAATATTACAAGAAAGGGCACTATAGATGAAAACTTCTTAGGCGGTATTGGACTGTCTAGAGATGATAAAATAGAAATCAATTTAAATGCATTACCCATTAAATCGACAGAAGATCAAATCCAGCGGATTCCGTTTATTAACGACGTTGCAAAGACGGCACAAGTCACCGGAGTTGTTTCTGGTTCGTCGAAGTTAACCGGTACCCTCAGCAAGTTATCTGGTCTCGCCAAAGTTCAAGTCGATCAAGTTCATGTCATGAATGCCAGCATGCCGTCCGTTTCTAGCACCGTTCTGATAGATGGGCTTAAATTAGATATTATGGCAGAACAGGGTGGAAACGCTTTAAAGGGTCGATTTAATTTAGACCTCGGTAACGAGACTATTCCATACAACTGGTATTTAACGACTAAGAACTTCGATTTCAGACCGTTTATGCCCGGCGCTATCGCAAATGACCCTAGAAACTTTGCTTACTTTTCAGGCTCATGGACTATGCAGGGCAATCTCAACAATTGGTGGGCCTCAACGGGAGAACTTGAAGTAAAACGTATTAGAGCCAAGTATCACCCTGCTCAACGTGTTGCGGTCAAGCCTGTTGAGGTCATTACGGCAGCGCCCACTAAAATCACCATAGGAAAAAGTGGTTGGGCATTCGCCAATGGCTCGAGTCTTCAACTAAACTCCGAATTCGGCACTTTAGCGTTAGGATTTGGTGCAAATTTGCCGCCACAGCAGCTTGATATTAAAACTTCAGGACGCATAAAAATTGAAGCGCTGCGCTTACTTTCAAGTGAAGTTGAAACCGCGACCGGAAATATTAGCTTCGAAGGCGGGGTTACAGGCTCCTTTGCGGACCCAAATGTAGATATCGTGTTCAGAAATGAGAAGAACTCCAATCAGTCTGACAACACATGGGAGCCTGTAGCAGTGGGGTTAGCGGGTTACCGCCCGGCCCTTAAAGATGTTCAACTGCTAGCACATTTGCGAAACGGAAGCCTGCAAATTGAGACTTTAAAAGCAACCAAAGGCTCCGGTACGATTGTCGCTGATGGATTATTTGCATTCCCGAGCAAAAAACTGGCCATGACTGATATTAATCTGAACATGGAGAATGCCACGTTCGTCTACCCTTTCCCCATCGTAAAAAACTTCGATACCACCCTTAATGCCAACTTACATATCACCGGTCAAGATTTTCCATTGCAGGTGGCCGGAACCATCGACGTAAAGCGAGCAAGGTCTAACCGCGAGATTGATATTAGGCAAGCCATTTTAGAAAGCATCCGTTCTTCTAGCTCTCAGAGCGGTCCTCAAAGCTTATTAGCAACAGCGCTCTTTGATATTCGCATCTCCGCAGCAGAATCCATTAGCTTTAACAGCCGTAATGCTCAAGCAACGCTCTCGTCCAACCTTCACTTATCTGGTTCTGACCTCGCCCCCGAATTGTCGGGCTTAATCGAGGTCAACCGTGGACGATTTTTTTACAAACGCGATTTTAGTATTCAGCGAGGGCTTATAAATTATGACGATCCCGTGAAGCCCGATCCGTCTTTGGATATTTCAGCACTTAGCGAAGTCGGGGGATATCGTGTCAATATCGGCATCTCGGGTAAGGCCAGTTCACCGGTTATCGACTTTACAGTCGATCCACCGACTAGGCCCGACGGCACTCCCATTACCAAACTTGAGATCATCACATTACTGAACCGCGGAAGTTTGCCGGATATTAAAGTGAACGGCGCCTCAACAGCAGAGAATACGGCCGCCGCCGAAGCCTTGAACCTTTTAGCGGGCCAAGTGGAGGATACCGTCGAGAAAGTTTTCGATATTTCCGGTCAGAATGTAATCCGCCAGGTTTATATCGATACCTACGCCGGAACCGAAGGGCCGATTGCTCGTTTTAATCTGCCTTTGAATATAACAGAGAACTTGGACGTCGTACTTAAGGTCGATCAAAACACCTTGAAATTGTCGTCAGAATACACACTCCATGATAGCATCTCAATTACAGGTGGAATTGAGAGCAATAATGATACGACAACAGGCACAACACAACAGCCAGGCACCCCGGCCGACACCGGCTTGGATCTCAAATTTAAATTTGCGTTCCCATAAGGGACTGCAACTTGCGCTTGTATTTGCAGCTTCACTATATTTCGCTTTAGCCAATGCCCGAACCGCATTTTCCCAGTCTTCGACTGCAGGAACGTTCTGGACTATTTCACCCGCGTTAAAGATGCCCCAAGATGCCATAGAAACGCTGAAGAAGCGTTATCCAACGATCCAGACGGCCAACGATCTCTCTAAAATCCTCGTCAGCGCTAATTTTAAAATTCCAGCTGCCGCACTGCGATTTGAGCGTACCCCTGATGGCATCTGGGTTTTAACCGGTCATCTCGCACCCAAAGTCACGAGCATTTCTTTTGAACTCGCTCCTTTGAGTGTCCTCCCCAATTTGCGACTAGCAGTATCATCGTGGATTGGTCAGGTGCATTCCGAAGACGTTCGACAACGCGTTGAAAAAGAAGTGACAAATTATCTCCAAAAGAACGGTTATCGCAGCGCGACTGCGGTCGTCACAGCGGAAGATGATAGCGATCAATTTAGTTATACCGTCCGACTTAATATCGGGGATCCATGTGTCATAAAAGGTTACGCCTGGCCCGAAAAAATGCCTGAGGTAAGTCTAAAACTGGTTGAGGCCGGTGAGCTCTGCAATGAGACGATCGCCTCAAACTCCGTGGATGAAATTGAACGCAAGCTCCAGACTAGCGGTTGGGTCAATGCAAATTTAGAGTTTGCAGGATTTAGTTACAACGACAGCGACAACTCAGCATTAATTAAGGTTCGCGGCTCGATCGGAAGAAAAATTCTTTATGATTTTATAGATGCAAAAACCGGCGACAACCTAAAATCGCAACTCTCAAGTATTGATCAAGCGTTGCTCGATCCTGGAGCTACAAATCCTGAGGCCGTAGTCTACGAACTTATTAAAGCGCTCAAGGCTCAGGGTTATAACGAAGTTACTGTAACCGGACCTGAATCGTCGATCGCTGCAGATACGGAAACATTTATATTCCGCATCGCAAAAGGTGATGTCTACCACCTTGGGTCACTTAAGTTTGAAGGCAATGAATACCTATCCGATTTAGAACTCGCCAATATTATGAAAGTCGTGCAGGGAGCTGCCTCTGATGATAACAAATCACTGCCCATCTTTAACCCGGATCTTGTAACAAGTGGGGTCGAACGCGTTAAGACCCGCTATAATCAAGAAGGTTTCTGGGACGTTCGCGTCAGCGATCGGCTAAGTGCCACAACTCAAAACGATCACCATAATATGCAGGTTTCTATTAGCATTGACGAAGGCCTTCGAAGAGTCTTCGATCATATTGAGATTAAAGGAGCTAAGGCGATTCCTGAATCGGAAATATCCGACCTATGGGACGAAACGAAAGACAACTCATTGGATCGCGCAAAAATCCTCGATTTTCAGCAAAAAATTAGAGAATTGTACACAAGTCGAGGTTATTTTTATGTCACGACCAACGTCCAATTAAAATCTCCTTCCGAATCCGGCAAAACCTTACCGGTAACTATTGATGTCGAAATCAATGAAGGACCACGCGTTCGTTTTGGTGATATTTTTGTGACAGGTTTGGTTAAAACAGACGCCAAAGTGGTAACTCGTGAAGTTCTTTTTGACACGGGCGATTGGTACGATCCAGAGGCTATTAACGCCTCCCGACGGGCGATTCTTAGATTGGGAATCTTTTCCTCTGCTGTGATCACCTCCATGGATCCCGCCGCACTAGAACAGAAAAGTGATATTATTGATTTGCTTATTGAGGTCAAAGAAGCCCCCAGTCGAACCATTTCATTTGGTCCGGGATGGAGTAACTACTATGGCATGCGCTATAACCTTGAAGGCGCACTTATCAATATCGGTGGTCAAGGTCGTCAACTCTATTCCAGAGCAAACTTTGATCAAGAACGCTCGCAGAAATCAATTGGCAACGAACGCACGCTGATCGGGCGTTCTATCTCCGCTGGCTACCTCGAACCACATATCCTCGACTCCAATCTCGATGGAACTCTATCACTGAATCAATCCGCAAGGTCCACCGACTATGCTTGGGCTCTAACGCGCGGCGGCGAAATGGAAATCTCTCATACGCTGCGCACATTTGTCCCAGGCTCGAAAATAGCTGGTTTCTACGGAAGGAAGCTCAACGAAGAAGAAAGCTCGCAAGCCGAAGAAGACGCCTTTCTCGCCGATACATTTAGTGTCGGTCGCATGGGGGTTCGCTTTAATTACGATAAACGTGACGACCTCAGCTGGCCAACATCAGGGTATATTCTAACAAGCGAGGCTGCATGGGCTCGTTATGAATTTGGCGGTGACCTCCGTTATTTCCGTTGGGAGATTGGTAACAATCATTACTATTCGATAGTGAATGACCTAGTGTTTGCTTTTGGCGTTAACTTCAGTGCGTATCAAGGCGTCACCAGGCGCGTGGCGTCATCTACAGATATTTTGCCTGCTTCTGAACGCCTGCAATCTGGCGGTTCAGATAGCATCCGAGGTTACCGGGAACGCACACTTGGTCCTTTAGTGAGGCGACCTAATATTAAATCGGATGGTTCTTGGGACTGCGATTTTACAACCTCGCCCACAGGCGGATCAAGACGAACTCTCATTAAGGCAGAGCTCCGTTACAGAATGACGGAGAGCATCGCGACCACCACGTTTATTGACTCCGGAAATAGTAGTTTTTCGAACGAAGAGACGGCGAAATTTAAAAAAGCATTCGCAGATCCCATCAAAATTAATCAACCAATCTCGCAATGTGCAGGGGTTGAACCGAAGCAAAGCATTGTCGACAACGTCGGCTATGAGATCCCAGATTTAGTAACTCACCCCGGCTATGTTTGGTCTAGGCACTATACAACTGCAGGGCTTGCGATGAATTTCTTGACTCCGATTGGCTCCATTAATCTTGCATACGGTATTCCCTGGCATGAACCCATCACTGCTGATTGTGCTGAGAACGAAAATAATTGTTTTAAACGCGCTCCCCAAACTATTTCTTGGTGGCGCCGTGGAGAATTCCACTTCAACGTGGGTGCGAAGTTTTAGCTCGGCAATAGCTCGCGGAGAGCAACCCTCGCAGCATGATCGACTTGCGAGAATATTTCCTGCTCCCGAGTCCGCCCCTCACTGGGCGTATGACCCTTGACCCAGATAATTTCCATTTCTGTTTTGGACCTGATTTCATCACAGATCGCAAAGAAATCCCGGTATAGATCGCCATTGGATAATAGTTCGCCGGTGCGGCGGCTTTTAAAATGATTTGCCGTTAACTTCGCCCGACGGCCATCGAGTTCGGCGATAGTTCTGCTGTCGGTGTAAAGAGACAGCATTGATGTCTGTTCTATATGGATCATAAAACTCTCTAGTGCCCATAGAACTGCAAGCAATTCCAATCTTGCACATGATTCAACCGAGAATTCCATTTTAACAATTTCTAGCGGGCCTGGTAGAATGCAGTATGCTCCAACGCCGCGTTTTGATTTTGGATCGAAGCTGCCATCGGAGAAGATGGCGAATGAAGTCAATTCAGTTTTCCGTTCAAATTTCGACACTTAGGCTCCGGTTATTGATCTATTCAATACCGTTATGATACTATATTAATATTAATTAGATATCATTTTGGGGTTTATATGGCAAAATCTGTTCAAAAATCAGTTAAATCCGACAAAAATCGAACTCAGTTTGAAACTCGTGCCGTAAATTTAGATATACCCTTATGGATGCTAGAAATTCTCGATCAAAAGGCAGACTCATTAGGCATAAGCCGAAAGGCTGTCATAAACGTCATACTCGGGCAAACTTTAATGAGTAAAAAAGGCACTCGCTTCGATTTGGGTGATAATCTAGACCTACATGGACTTAGCAAAATAGTTACGCCCGAATGGTCCAGCGATAACGATGAAGAGGCCTTTCGTGATCTTTGAAAAAAATGATGTCGTTGTCGTACCATTCCCATTTACCGATAAAGTTGACTCGAAAAGACGACCTGTCGTAGTCCTATCAAATAGTGAGTTTCATCACTCTACGAATCACGTTATCGTCGTAATGATTACAACGGCAAAAAATAGCGATTGGTTATCTGATTTAGTCATTCAGAATACGAAACTTGCAGGTTTAACTTCTCCCTGTGTTATACGAATGAAGGTCTTCACATTATCCATAAATTTAATTTTGAAACGAATTGGCAAGCTTTCGGCCGCTGATGCGAAAGAGCTTAGAGAAAAATTATCTGCAGTTATGTAGATCAATGTAAGGAACAAGAAATGGACTCACGTCATCTGACATCCATCCTTGTGGATCAAATCGACTCGGTCGAGTTTAGCTATTTTCGCGATCGGACCCGCATTATGCAAGAAGTCTCCACCGACATGGAAGACGTTCAATTTACTAAAACCCATCAATTTCGCACCATGATGGTACCAAATATTTCTAGTCCTTTTTTAAACAAAATTTTAGTTGCTGGCCCGCCTGATTTAGCACTTCTCACTTCGTCACTGGAGGCTTTCGCCGTTTGTTCTAAGGATCCGACCATTGAAATCAGCCCCGGCGCGATTAATGTCGAGGTAGCTCGCCTCCTTTTTAAAAAGGGATTTGCGCAAACAAATCTCTATCCAATCTTTATTCTTCCACTTTCAGACCTACAGACAACGGAACCATTACTGCAGACGAGGCTCGCTTCCACCGCCAAAGATCTCGAAGACTTCCAAAACATGTTTGTCAGTGGCTGGAAAATTCCAGATATGTCGTCGATCAAAACTAAAGCATCAATCGCGAAATGGATGGGGCATCCAAACTGGCATCTCTATGTCGCATACGAGAAAGGCCAACCCATATCTTGTGCCGTGTTGTACCGCAAAGACGAATTTGGATTTTTACTCGATGCGATCACACCTGAGTCCTTCCGCGGTCGTGGGGGACAATCGGCGCTCCTCCTCAAAAGAATTCTAGACGCAAAAAAAATTGGAATAAAACAAATTTTCACCCACACAGAATTCGGATCAATTAGTCAAAAAAACATGGAAAAAATTGGTATGCGACCATCTTATTTCCGTTCGACATGGACAAAAATTGACTCGTAAAATAATTTAATTCCATGCATTTTTTTGTAGACAGGTTTTTTGGAGTGCTAGATTCAACCGTATACTTCTGAAAGTATTTTTTTGAATTTTTAATTTCATCCGCGTTATCGCGTCCCTCTCGATCAAGTTCCGATGGTTGTAAACGACATTTTGTGGGCATTTACTTTCTGCAATAAATCACTGCAAAAAACCTTATGTTATGCTCCTTTTAAAGGAGGAACATTCTAATGTTCACACAAGAAATCACTAGCAAAATCAACTATTTCGAAAATCACTCTCACGTGCTTGAAGGCTTAGCTGGCCTCATCAGGATCGCCAAAGAACTTCATTCCGAAGAGAGAAAGATTTCACTACTTTCAGTAAGAATTGTAGGACTTCTCGTAGAACAGAATGGTGCTGGCAACTGCATGATGAACCAGGAAAGATTTGCTTGGCATATTGGTCTTACTCCCAATCAATTTTGGAAACGGGCCCAAACATATCGTATTCTTAAAAATCATCCCGAATTCGGTTTAATGATCGAGCGCGGAGAAACCTGTGTCAGTCATGTGTCCATGCTTGCAAAAAAGATTACTCCTGCCAATGCCGAGATCCTGCAAGGAGGCCTCAGACAAAAATCCACACGCGAGGTTCGAGATTTTATCGCTTCGGTTACACCTGACGGCATGGTGCTAAATGATACCGAGACCTTCATAGATATCCGTCTCCGACTCACTAAGGTCCAAAGCGATCTTTTAGAGCGGGCGCGCGAAGTCCTTGCACATGGCGGTTCCGTACCTGGCAACGAAGAAATAGTACTGAGAGCACTCCATGATTTATTGGAACGCAAAGATCCATTAAAGAAAGCGGAACGTGCCGAAAAGACCGCTCAAAAAAATGGCGGATTTTCTTCCGCGCGGAAGAAAGAAGAAGAAGAAGAAGAAGCTCATGGAAACGAGAAGAGGGTCGAAACGCTGACTTCTTTAAAGAAGTCAGGCGCAGAGGAGAGTTGTCTCAATAATACTGCCGCGCGGAAGAAGGTTGCACAGGAAAGATCCAAAATTCCAGCAGCGATTAAGCATCTAGTTTGGCAACGCGATAAAGGCTATTGCAGTCATAAATATCCTAATGGCACCACTTGCGGCTCGAGAATGATGATCGAAATAGATCATCTGACTCCTTGGGCAAAAGGGGGCACGCACTCACCCGATAATCTCGCACTTAAGTGTCGCGATCATAATCAGCAGAGCGCCGTGCAGGTGTTCGGGAGAGATCATATGGAGCAGTTCTGGCATTAGTCGAGAAACTGCTATATCGCACACCCTAATTTCTCAGCTGACTTCTTAGCCTCGGGAATAACCACACTGCGATCAGTCGGGGTTCCAGAATTCGTCTGGGCGTCTATAATATCCTTTAACGCCGCACAAGCCTGCTCCTTCTGAGCACCCTGGAAAGCAATCAATCGGACAAAGGCAGCACGACTGCCTGAGTCACGATGACTTAGGGCCCCACGGTGCAATAACGGCAAGGCATCGGCTTCCTTAAACTTCTGTGATTCTAAGCCCTGGAAAAACACCTGGCCAATATTGGAGGTGTTCACACCTTTTAGCATCGACATGATAAATGGCTTCGTAATCTCATTGGTCTGAGCTGCAATTACTTTTACAAGCGCCATGCGGTCGCGATCAGTCCATGTTGGTTTGGCAAGCTCTTGAATCGCGAATATTTGTGTAGCTTTTGCATCCACCGCTTCCATAGCATCGATGTAACTTTCACGTTCTTCGACACGCAAAGACGACTGCCAACGATTTTGCAAGCTAAGGAATGCTGGACGCTCTTCTGGTTTGAGTCCTTTAATAATCCAAGCATCGAGCGCAGCAATAAAACCACGTTGATTAAGGGTGAATAACTTACCGCGCGATTTTTCCAAAATCACACGCGCTTCGCTCAATAAACCTTTATGACCGCGAACTCGCAGAGCCAAAAGCGTGATCGACATCGGGGAGGTTGCCTGCGCAGCCATTTTTCTAAAAGCTGGTCCAAGATCGGCGTCACTAGGATACGTATGCAGCAACTCACTGAGGATCACAGCTTGCTCGGTCGGATGAGTTGTCGCGTTGAATGCGTCGGCAAAAGCCAGAGCTGGCTGAGTCACCACAAATTCACCAGGTACAATCAGCGTCGGATCAACGGTAACGGCAATAATCCTCGTAGCTGCAGGAATACTAAATGATTGTTTAGCTTGTGTGACCCACTGCCACTGCATGCTGGTTTGTCCACGCTCATCTAAAGTCTTAATCCCGAGAGGGAAGGAAAAGACGCCCCATTTCCTTGGGTCGGAGGCGTCGGCTTGCAGCTGTGTTACATCGAGAATCAATGCACGAGTCGTCTCATTCCAAGTCCAATTGATCCGAGTATCCGGATGGCCTTTTTGTAGAACCCATTCTTTGAAGAGCTGCTGCCACGCCCGTCCCGTCGCCTTTTCTAAAGCGCTCTGCAAATCAAAATAACGACCATTACCATAGGCATGCTCTTGCAAATAAATCCCAAGTCCCGTCGAGAACGATTCGATTCCGTTAACGGGAGCCTTCATGGAGTTTGCGATGCTGCGAAACAAGTGAATGACCATCGCACCTTTGGCATAAGAATGCTGATCAAAGATATCGTAATTTGGCCATTCTTCAGGAGTTGATAATGGACGTGCGTCTTTAATGGTGGTCGAGCCAAGATACCAATCACGCGTACCAAGGTAGTCGAGTAGAACGCGGTCATGCTCGCCAACGGCTGTAAAGAAAACTTGCGGGAGATATGAGGCAAAGCCTTCGTTAAGCCACATATCACCCCAAACACCACAGGTGACCAAATCGCCAAACCATTGGTGGGCTAACTCATGGGCGACGACCGACTCACCACTTAAATCGCCGACAATCCTACGACCACCCATCGTCGTCGCCGACTGATGCTCCATCGAGCCACTGTAGCCTTCGGCGAGAGCTTGCCGATATTTTTGAAAGCCATAAGCAGTCTGAGTAAATCGCTCAAATGCATTCATCATCTGCAAGGTTCTTGCCGTATCGCGGCGAAACGCGGGCATCAAATAATTCGGAGCAGAAATTGTCAGTGGCTTTTCGCGTAACGCGCCAATCGATTCACTGGACAACGGGCCCAAAACAACGCTCGTAAGATAGGTCGCAATTTTCATACGTGTCGAAAAATGAAACCGCAGGCGTCCATCAGGTAAGCGTTCAGTCGCTCCTTCGTCACCGTTACTTACAACCGAAAATCCGGACGGCACAATAAACCGCATGGTCGTAACTGTTTTATCAGCGGGAATATCATGCGACGGAAACCAGCGTCTAGAACCATCGGGCTCAGTATAGGTATAGGCGGAGGACACTCGATCTTTACGCGACGTGTCGGCTGCCGCAGTCCGCAAAGTTTGTGGCCGCAATGAAGAAAATTTTACGGAAATTGTAGCGATCGCACCTTTTGCCAAAGGAAATGGCAGCGTAATTTTTAATTGTTTTTGATCATAGGTTGTTAGAAGTGTGGATCCATCACTCCACAAGACCTGTTGAACATCCATATCGACAGCATCAAGGATCACGGTTCCCAGTTGGTCCACTACTGGAGAAAATTGAATAATATTGATCCCCGCTAAAGATCCTTTTACGGGGTTAAATTCCATCGTGAGGTTATAAGAATGCACATCAAAACTATGATAAAGATCGGGTTGAGTATCGGCTGAGGTCGAAGAATCCAGAGCTTCCCTATAATTTGCAGATAAGCTTGGAACCCAGGGGTCATGGGCCGGATTTTCAAAAATAGCAGCAGGGTCCGCCATCACCATCGCGGACAAGAATAAATTCGCGGAGACAATGCCCAGTGCCCATCGATTAAGGTTCATGATCAACTCCTTTTGATTATCTTTCTAACTGAGACGTAGCCTGTAAAAATTCTTCTTACCTTTGCGAATCATCACGCCGCTACCATCAGCAAATTTCTCCGCCGATAATAGATATTTCATATCGGTAATTTTGACGTCATCGACCGTCAAACCACCTTGCTCGATGAGACGCTTTCCATCACTCTTTGTTTCGCAAATCTTCACCGCTATAAGCACATCCAAAATCGGCATCCCGTCACCAAATACTGCACGATCTATCTCAACAGCTGGTGCATCACCACCACCACTACCTGTAAATAAACTAGCAGCTTGGTTTCGAGCCTTGATAGCGTCTTCTTCGCCATGGATTAATTTTGTCAGTTCGAATCCTAGTACAATCTTTGCCTCATTAATGGCGGCATCCTTAAGTGCACCGAGGCTTCTCACTTCTTCCACAGAAAGATCCGTGAAGTAAAACAAACACTTCTCAACCATATCGTCATCAACGTTACGGAAATATTGAAATAGCTCAAACGGCGATGTCAGATTTGGATCAAGCCAAACCGCACCGTTCACACTCTTCCCCATCTTAACACCAGCCGTTGTCGTCAATAGCGGGTTGGTGACAATAAACGCCTGCTTTCGCTCCTTACGGCGAATAAGATCCATGCCGCCGATCATATTGCTCCACTGGTCATCACCACCAAGTTGAACCGTAACATCATACTTACGATTCAGATGGAGAAAGTCGTAGCTTTGCAAAATCATGTAATTAAATTCGAGAAAACTCAGACCCTTCTCATAGCGTTGTTTGAAACACTCCGCCGCGAGCATGCGGTTGACGGTAAAGTCTGCGCCTATTTCTCTAAGTAACGGCAGGTACTGCATGCCGCGAAACCATTCGGCGTTATTCACCAATGCAAACCTATCGGTGGAAGTGTTGAGAAATCTCGACACCTGCTTTTCAAAATTTTTAATGCGTTGATCAATCACTTCTTCTGTGAGCATTTGGCGCATATCGGTTTTTCCAGATGGATCACCAATCATCGCCGTCGCGCCGCCCATCAAAGCAACTGCTTTATGACCTGCCTGCTGCCAACGCCGCAGACCCATGATTGGCATTAAATTGCCGACGTGCAAACTCTCAGCGGTAGGGTCAAATCCTGCGTAGGCCACCCGTTTTCCGGAACTAAGATGGGCAGTTAGCTCTTCAGGATGCGCAACCTGTGCTAAAAACTGCCGTGATTTCACGAGACTTAAAAAATCTGTCATAAATCGAAGCTCCAAAAGATAGGATTTAAATGTTTTAACAATTTCAGTGATATAGAGCAAGTGATCAGAGTTCTCGTCATTCCAAGCATAGCCCCTCATTCTGAGCATAGCGAAGAATCTGCATTTTTATTGATTCCTAATAGAATCATGTTATAAACAAACGACCAGAACTACCCCTATCGTGAACGGAGTCCCCATGAAACTCACCCTTGGTTTCCTTGCCTTGTCTATCTTAACAGCTTCTTGCGGCGGGAAAACGAATCGCAGTATCCACGAGTTACCCTCTGAGTTGAATGCAAACGGCGAGATAGCCGATTATCAAATTGGTCCAGAGTGGGATAAGAAAATCGTAAATACAAAATATCTGGAAACAGCAACTCCTCAGTTCAAGAAAGCTGCCGCTGCCACAGCTAGAGTTAGTTTCCCATTAAGCGGCGCTACGGCTTTCGCACTAGGCGAAAAAGACGGAGTGATTCGTCTAGCGACCAATCATCACGTCATTGAAGGTGAAAAAGATTGCGGTAGAGCAACTATTTCTTTCCCACTTCTAAAAATCAACAATCTTCGCTGCGCCACGATTATTGGAACCTGGACTGATATTGATCTAACCGTGTTTACAATCACAGGCTATACCGAGGAACAACGCGCTGCTATCCTCGCAGTTGCAACTGACTTTAGTTACGATGCTCCAATTCGCAAAGGTGAGAGTCTCATGACCATTGGTTTCGGCATAGCTGGTAACTCGGCCATGCGCAATATGATGGCGGAGACAGGTAGCGACTGCAAAATCTACTCAAAAGACGACGATACTCGCTTTGTTTCTGATCCTGACGAAGTTAATCCTGGTCCATACAAAGTTTGGGCACTCTCAGTTGGCTGCGATGTTTCACATGGAGACTCAGGCTCGGCGATGTTTGACAAAGAAACTGGTGCAGTGGTAGGCATTCTGTCGACTGGCAAAATTCCAAAAAACAAAGTTGTTCTAAGTCGTCAATGGCTGGATAATCAATATACAAGCGATGGCGAAGGCGTCTGGAAAGAACTTACCCTTGCCGTACCAGTTTCTAAAATCAGTGAAATTGCGGGCCCAACTCTGCGCCGCTAAAATTTAGATGAACATCATGAAATAAAAACGACGCGATCAACTCATTTTTGATCGCGTCGTTTTTGTTTATTTTATGATATCGACGTTTTTGATTGACACTCGTTAGCATTATCACCGAGCCTAATACTCCAACATTGTTTGTTGATTTACACTTGGAGTGACTCTGTGATTCAATTTATAAATCTGATTTTAATTCTTTCATTTTTCTCAACTACGACGATGCACCAGGTATTTGCCGCGGCGCGGGCAAATGAGGCAGGTCTCACCTGGACTGAAGCCCAAATCCGCGGCGAACATATCAAGGACATCTCCTATCAACTACAACTTGATATCCGCCCCGATCTTCCCGATTATCGCGGCACTGTGACCTCGCAGTTTCAATATCAGGGACCACAAACTGCCATCACAATCGATTTCGAGGGTGGTACTGTTTTAAGTCTCAGTGTCAATGGCAAGACTCAGAACGCAGCCTATAATGGTCACTTTCTTAGCCTACCAGCCGATAAGTTGAAGGTCGGCGCGAATGAAATTAAAATTGAATTCAAGCAATCGTTTGCACCGGCAGCTCGGGGACTTTATCGTTTTAAAGACCCTGAAGACGGTCGCATCTATTTATATACGGATTTTGAGCCTTATTTTGCCAATCGCTTTTTTCCCTGCTTCGACCAACCGGACCTTAAGGCCAAGCTAAAATTAAAAGCGACCGTGCCAAGCGACTGGCATGTTGTATCCACGACAATAGAAGAGAATAAAGTGAAAGCAGGCGAGGGATATAGTGAGTGGACATTTCCCGAAACTCCGGCAATGAGTAGTTATCTTTTTTCTCTACATGCGGGCCCCTATCAAGTATGGAAAGACAACAAACGTTATCCAGTGCCTCTAAGACTCTTCGCAAGACAATCTCTGGCAAAATATATTGATCCAGAATTTTGGTTTACGATTACCAGACAGGGGCTGGATCATTACAACGATTATTTTGACTTTCCATATCCGTTTAAGAAATACGATCAAATCATCGTCCCCGATTTCAATGCCGGGGCCATGGAAAATATTGCCGCAATTACTTTTTCCGAACGTTTTGTTTCGCGCGGAAAAATGACAAACGACGAGAAACAATCCTTAGCAGATGTCATTCTGCATGAAATGGCGCATCAATGGTTTGGTAATCTTGTGACAATGAAATGGTGGAGCGACCTCTGGCTCAATGAGAGTTTTGCGACATTTATGGCAT